>NZ_JBEXSW010000024.1:0-136242 GCF_040613775.1 Streptomyces sp. NPDC006208
CGGCGCTGCCCGGCGACCCAAAGCCCCACCGGCCGCAGAGGAAAGACGCCCTGCCCGGCAACGACCGGAGGCCCGCAAAGCACGGCTCCCCGCCGAGAACGACCGGCGGCCCGCGGGCGGGCGACCTCGTGAGGGGGACGGGGTCGCGCGGAGAGGGGTGCCCGGATGTGACGGGACGTCAGGCATCATGGGAAAGCAGTCCGGGTCGCCTCGCACCTCGGCGGCAAACGCGCGATGGCCGGCCAGCTCCCCAGCTGACCGGCCAAACGCTGCCGTCCGCCGCACCCCCGTCCCCACGGGGTTGTTGGCCGGATGTCCCCGACCCGGACCGCTCTTCCGGGTCCGGGGCGCCCTTCAGCGCCCCAGCATCACGCCCACGGACGACGCCTGTGTGACCACCGCATCCCAGCCGCCGAAGACGACCACGAGCAGGGCCGCGAGAGGGAGGACCATGGCCGTCGCCACCAGCGGGTGGCGCCTGCCGGACGGGCTGACGCCGAACGCGGTGAAAGCCCTGCGTCCTTGCGTGCGGATCATCGTCCGCGAAGCCGTGTCCGCCATGGTCCTTCTCCTGTCGTGGTTGGCAGCGGCGGGTGTCTGACCTCGGGGGACGAGTGCTGCACCCGCCGCTTGACATCAACATTAGGGAAACGACAATCCCCGGGCGTCATGCCCGAGTCCCGATTACCGGGCCTCCCGGAGGATGAGCCGTCAACCGGCGGCGTACTCCCCTGGGTGGAGACGCGGTCGCGGGACTTGGGGTCTTCCCGGAGGGGACACTCAGTCCTCCGAGGCGTCGTCGCGCGGAACGGGTTGTTCCACCAATGCCAGGACCCGGTTGGCCATGAACCGCGCCGTGCGCACCACTGATCCGGAACGCGTGACTTCGCTCACTTCGACCACCCCTCTGCGCACCGCCGTCTCGACCCGCCGGCCTGCCCTGCTTGCCACCACTTCGTAGGTCCGAGTGGTGTCTCCCGCGTCCACCACTATCTCCACGCGGTCACCCTTCATCGATCCAATCCCCCTTCTGCGACTGACCGTTGAGATCTCGCACGGGTCCGGGGCGCTGGATCCGCCGTCCCCTGACCACTCCTCAAGTTTCGCACCCGGCACTGACAATCGATGGAATCGCGAGGGCGCGGCCTATGAGCACACCGGCGCGCCGATACGTAAGCTGTGCCACGTCAAGCGACGGCGACCGGGCAGCGGGGTGGGGCACCCCACCGTAGGTAGGGGACGGACATGGCGATGATGCGGCTCCGGCGCGAGGACCCGCGTGTTGTCGGTTCGTTCAGGCTGCACCGGCGCCTCGGCGCGGGGGGCATGGGTGTCGTCTATCTGGGATCCGACCGCCGTGGGCAGCGGGTCGCTCTCAAGGTGATCCGGCCGGACCTGGCCGAGGACCAGGAGTTCCGGTCGCGGTTCGCGCGCGAGGTGTCGGCCGCCCGCCGTATCCGCGGTGGCTGCACGGCGCGGCTGGTGGCCGCCGATCTGGAGGCGGACCGCCCCTGGTTCGCCACCCAGTACGTGCCCGGCCCCTCCCTTCACGACAAGGTGGCCGAGGACGGCCCGCTGCTCGCCGCCGAGGTGGCCGCGATCGGCGCGGCGCTGTCCGAGGGGCTGGTGGCGGTGCACGAGGCCGGTGTGGTCCACCGGGACCTGAAGCCCTCCAACATCCTGCTGTCCCCCAAGGGCCCCCGGATCATCGACTTCGGTATCGCCTGGGCGACGGGCGCCAGCACCCTCACCCATGTCGGCACCGCGGTCGGCTCCCCCGGCTTCCTTGCCCCCGAACAGGTCCGGGGTGCCCTCGTCACCCCGGCCACCGACGTCTTCGCGCTCGGTGCCACGCTCGCATACGCGGCAACCGCCGACTCCCCCTTCGGACACGGGAGTTCGGAGGTCATGCTGTACCGGGTCGTACACGAGGAGCCGCACCTGTACGGGGTGCCCGACGCACTGGCGCCACTGGTGTCGGCGTGTCTGGCGAAGGACCCGGAGGAGCGGCCGAGCACGCTGCAACTGTCCATGCGGCTCAAGGAGATCGCGGCCAGGGAGACGCACGGCCTGACGGAGGCGCGCCCGCCCGCCCAGCGGGACAGGGAGCGGGAGCGTGTCGAGCCGGCGCGGCCGACCGCACGCTACGCGGAGCGCGCGGACCGTACGGAGCGCATGGAGCGGCGTACGGGAGGCTCGTCCGTGCCCCGTCCGCAGCCGTCGTCGCGCCCCAGCGGCTCACGGCCGCAGCCTGCGCGCAACACCAGCCGTCCGAACGGCCGTCCGGGCACCAGACCGGGGGTGCGCACCACGTCGGCCGGACGGCGGCCCGCCAATCCGCGGCTGCTGCGTCAGCGCATCGTGGTGTTCTTCGTCGTCACGCTGATCGTGGCGCTGGGCATCGCCGCCGCCCAGCAGCTGTAGACCGGGCAACGCCTCAGGACCCGGGGCGACCCGTCGCCACCGCGTAGAACGCGACCGCCGCGGCCGCGCCGACGTTGAGCGAGTCCACGCCGTGCGCCATCGGGATGCGCACCCACTCGTCGGCGGCCATCAGGGCCTTGGTGGAGAGGCCGTCGCCCTCCGCGCCGAGCATGAGGGCCACTCGCTCGAGCCGGTGCGGTGCGGCCTCGTCGATCGCCGCCGCCTTCTCGTCGGGGGTGAGGGCGAGCAGCTTGAAACCCGCCTCCCGGACCGCTTCGAGCCCCTTGGGCCAGGTGTCGAGACGGGCGTACGGGACGGAGAACACCGCGCCCATGGAGACCTTGACCGAGCGGCGGTAGAGGGGGTCGGCGCAGTCGGGTGACAGGAGCACGGCGTCCATGCCGAGGGCGGCGGCGCTGCGGAAGATGGCGCCGATGTTGGTGTGGTCGTTGACCGACTCCATGACGACCACCCTGCGGGCCGTACGGAGCAGTTCTTCGGCGGTCGGCAGCGGCTTGCGCTGCATGGAGGCGAGGGCGCCCCGGTGCACGTGGTATCCGGTGACCCGTTCGGCGAGGTCGGGGTGGACCGCGTAGACAGGGGCCGGGACCTCGTCGATGACGTCGCGCATGACATCGACCCACTTGGCGGACAGGAGCATCGAGCGCATCTCGTATCCGGCCTGTTTGGCACGGCGGATGACCTTTTCGCCCTCCGCGATGAACAGGCCCTCGGCGGGCTCGCGCTTGCGGCGCAGCTCGACGTCGGTCAGGCCCGTGTAATCGCTCAGGCGCGGATCGTCGGGGTCCTCGACTGTGATGAGATCGGCCACAGGGTGATACTGCCTTCTTCGGAGTGGGGTGCCAACGGCTCGCGCCGAGATCTGTAACCGCTGGTTACTCGGTCCGGTCCGCGCGGACGCCGACCACATCGCCGACGACGATCACGGCCGGCGGCCGCACGTCCTGCGCCTTCACGGTCTCACCGACAGTGGCGAGGGTGGCGTCCACGCGGCGCTGGGCCGCGGTGGTGCCCTCCTGGATCAGGGCGAGGGGGGTCTCCGGAGCCTTGCCGTGGGCGACGAGGGCCGCGGCGATCGCGCCGATCTTGTCGACGCCCATGAGGATGACGAGGGTGCCGGTCAGCTTGGCCAGCGACTCCCAGTCGACGAGCGAGCGGGGGTCGTCGGGGGCGACATGGCCGCTGACGACGGTGAACTCGTGGGCGACACCGCGGTGGGTGACCGGGATTCCGGCGGCTCCGGGCACCGAGATCGAGCTGGAGATGCCGGGCACGACGGTGCAGGGGATACCCGCCTCGGCGAGCGCCTGGGCCTCCTCCATGCCGCGGCCGAACACGAACGGGTCGCCGCCCTTGAGGCGTACGACCGCCTTGCCGGCCTTCGCGTGCTCGATCAGCGCGTTGTTGATGGCCTCCTGGGCCATGAAGCGCCCGTAGGGGATCTTCGCGGCGTCGATCACCTCGACGTGCGGCGGGAGTTCGTCGAGGAGGTCGCGCGGGCCGAGCCGGTCGGCGATGACGACATCCGCCTCGGCAAGAAGCCGGCGCCCGCGCACGGTGATCAGGTCCGGGTCGCCGGGGCCGCCGCCGACGAGGGCGACGAACGGGGCGCGGCTGCGGTGGTGGGGTGCGGCGAGGCTGCCGTCGCGCAGGCCTTCGACGATCGCGTCGCGGACGGCGGCCGAGCGGCGGGGGTCGCGTCCGGTGAGGACGGCGACGGTGACACCCTCACTGCGGCCGGTGGCCGGTGTCCAGGCGGTGGCGGCCTCGGCGTCGTCGCTGCGTACGCACCAGGTCTTGGTGCGGTCGGCCTCGGCGGAGGCGCGGGCGTTGGCCTCAGAGTCGCTCGTGGCGACGAGGGCGTACCAGGCGTCGGTGATGTCCCCGTCCTCGTACCGCCGCCGGGTCCAGGTGATCTCTCCGGATTCGGCCATCGCCTCCACGGAGGGGGTCGCGGAGGGCGAGATCAGGGTGACGTCGGCGCCGGCGGCGATGAGCGCGGGGAGCCTGCGCTGGGCGACCTGGCCGCCGCCGATGACGACGACGCGCCGCCCGGAGAGGCGGAGACCGACGGGGTAGGCGGGGTGCTCGGCGTGCTCGGCCATGGCGGTGCGGCTCCTCGTGCAGGGCGGTACGTGCGGTACGTATTGAGGCCGCTGCGGCGGTGAAGCGGCTGGTGGGGAGAGGGTAAGGGGCCCTGTGGACACCTTAAGGGTGCGGGCATTTTCCCTGCCCTCCCCCTGCGGCCTGGAGGCCGTGGAAGGTGCCCCGTCCCGTTCCCCGGCGCATCGTCCGGGGGACCGCCACGCGGCTGGCCTTGCCCGGGGTCGGGCAGGTCCAGACCGACCGGCGGTCGAGGACACTCTCCCTACGCCCTGCAGGCTGGGGAGGTACCCCCACCTCAGGCCGTACGGGTGCGGGGGCCTGCCCCCGGACACGGGACGGGCCGGGTGGGGCACAGCTCCACCCGGCGGAGAGTTACTTCTCCGTCACACCCGCCGAGTCGAAGGTCGCGACCTCGTGCATCGCGCGGGCCGCGCTCTGCACCAACGGGAGTGCGAGCAGGGCTCCGGTGCCCTCGCCGAGGCGGAGGTCCAGGTCGACAAGCGGGCGCAGGCCCAGCTTGTTGAGGGCCGCGACATGGCCAGGCTCCGCACTGCGGTGGCCCGCGATGCAGGCGGCCAGCGCCTCCGGCGCGATCGCGCGGGCGACCAGCGCCGCGGCGCCGGCGCTGACGCCGTCGAGGACGACCGGTGTACGCAGGGAGGCTCCGCCGAGGATGAAGCCGACGAGCGCGGCGTGCTCCAGGCCGCCGACCGAGGCCAGTACGCCGAGGGGGTCGGCGGGGTCCGGCCGGTGGAGTTCGAGTGCGCGGCGGACCACGTCCACCTTGCGCGCGTGCATCTCGTCGTTGATGCCCGTGCCCCGTCCGGTGATCTCCGTCGGGTCCGCGTCCGTGTAGACCGAGATCAACGCCGCCGAGGTGGTGGTGTTGGCGATGCCCATCTCACCTGTGAGCAGTGCCTTGTTGCCGGCGGCAACCAGGTCGCGGGCCGTCTCGATGCCGACCTCGATCGCGGCGAGCGCTTCCTCGCGGGTGAGCGCGGGACCGGTCGTGAAGTCGGACGTACCCGGCCTGACCTTGCGCGGCAGCAGGCCGGGGGTGGCGGGCAGGTCTCCGGCGACGCCCACGTCGATCACGCAGACCTCGGCGCCGACCTGGTTGGCGAACGCGTTGCACACCGCGCCGCCGCCGAGGAAGTTGGCGACCATCTGGGCCGTCACCTCCTGGGGCCAGGCCGTGACGCCCTGGGCGTGCACGCCGTGGTCGCCGGCGAAGATCGCGACGGCCGCGGGCTCCGGGATCGGCGGCGGGCACATCCGGGACAGACCGGACAGCTGTGCGGAGATGATCTCCAGCATGCCGAGCGCACCGGCGGGCTTGGTCATCCGCTTCTGGCGCTCCCAGGCCTCGCCGAGCGCCTTCGCGTCCAGCGGGCGGATGTTGGCGACGGTCTCCTGAAGCAGGTCGTGCGGCTCCTCTCCGGGCAGCGCCCGTCGGCCGTACGTCTCCTCGTGGACGACCCACGACAGCGGGCGGCGCTTGGACCAGCCCGCCTGCATCAGCTCGGGGTCCTGCGGGAACTCGTCGACGTAACCCACGCAGAGGTACGCGACCACCTCGAGGTGCTCGGGCAGGCCGAGGGCACGGACCATCTCGCGCTCGTCGAAGAAGCTGACCCAGCCGACACCGAGGCCTTCGGCGCGGGCGGCGAGCCAGAGGTTCTCGACGGCGAGCGCCGACGAGTACGGCGCCATCTGCGGCTGTGTGTGGCGGCCGAGGGTGTGGCGGCCTCCGCGGGTCGAGTCGGCGGTGACGACGATGTTGACCGGCGTGTCGAGGATTGCCTCGATCTTCAGTTCCTTGAACTGCTTGGCCCGGCCCTTGGGCAGCGACTTGGCGTACGCCTCCCGCTGGCGCTGGGCGAGTTCGTGCATCGTGCGGCGCGTCTCGGCGGAGCGGATGACCACGAAGTCCCACGGCTGGGAGTGGCCGACGCTCGGCGCGGTGTGCGCGGCCTCGAGAACGCGCAGCAGCACCTCGTGCGGGATGGGGTCGCTGCGGAAGCCGTTGCGGATGTCGCGGCGCTCGCGCATCACGCGCAGTACGGCTTCGCGTTCGGCGTCGTCGTACGCGGGAGCGGGGCCGGCGTCACCGTCGGGGGCCGGGGGGTCCTCGGCCTCGGCTTCCGGTGCGGCCTCGGAAACGGCGCCCGGCACGGTCTCGGACACGGCGGCGTCCGGTGCCGGCTCGGCTTCCGGTGCGGCCTCGGGCACGGTCTCGGCGGCTGGTTCGGGTGCCGGCTCGGACACGGCGGCGGGCTCCGGCGCCGGGCCCGCGACGGCCTCGGAAACGGGCGCGGCCTCGGTAGCGGGGGCGGCCTCGACCGGGACCTGTGTACCTGACTCGAGATCGGCCACAGGCTCTGCCGCAGCCACGGCCTCAGGCGCGGGCGCTGCTTCGGCCACAGGCTCTGCGGCGGCCATGGCCTCAGGCGCGGGCCCTGCTTCGGCCACTGCCTCAGGACCGGGCACGGCCTCGTCCACCGGCACGGGCACGCCCTCCGGCGCGACCTCGGGCTCCGGCTCCGGCGCGGCCTCGGCCACCGGAACCTCCGCCTCGGTCGCGGCGGTGGTCGCGGTCGCATCCACGAACTGCGGGACCTCTGCGGCGACGGGCTCCGGCTCCGGCGCCTGCTCGGCGGGCCGCTCCACAGCGGACGGGACCTCAGCGGTTTCGGCGGCGAGGGGTGCCGCTGTCTCCGCCACCGCGAGCGGGACCTCCGAGTCGCCGACACGCGGCGCCGGTACGGTCGCCTCGACCGCAGACTCGGCGGCTGCCACGGGCTCCGGCTCGTCGTGGGGCACGACCGTTTCTGCTCCGAACGGCGGCTGCGGGTCCCACGGAATCCCGGCCTGCGGCGGAATTTCACCGAGCTGCGGCCCCGGCAGCACCGCGGCGTCGTCACGCGGCCCGTCGAGGTACTCCAGGCCCATCGTGGGCGGTGCCGGGTTGTTGCGTACGACCATGGCGTGCGGCGGCGTGTCGGCCGGGCCGCGGTCGGCGAGGGAGCGCACGACACCGCCGGAGTTGTCGGGTACCGGAGGGCCCATGTGCAGCGGCCTGCGGGCGGGCGGCGGGGTGGGCATGGCGGAGGTCGCGGCCGCCGGCACTCGTACGGCTCCGAGGTCGACGGCGCCCGAGTCGCGGCCGCCTGCCTCGTGCGCTCCCCTTTCGTGGACGGGCGTCTCGTGGACGGGCATCTCCTGCGCGGCCTGCACGGGAGCCGGCGCCTCGGGGCGCGCCGGCTCCGCCGCGACCGCATCGGTCAGCGGGTCGGGGGCGACGCCCGGCATCACGGACATGGTGCCCTGCGCCTGAAGCAGCGGCTCCGCCGTGTATCCCGACATCTCGGGTGCGACCGGGGGCTGCTGAGCCTCGAACGCGACGTCCGGGGCCGACGGGGCCACGGGAGCTCCCGGAACCGCGTGTGCCACCGCCACGAACTCGGGCGCGGCCGGCGCTGCTGCGTCGGGCCCGGCCGGCTGGGCCGGCTCCGGGGCGACGGGCTGCATGTCCGGCGCGGCCATGGACTGCGGCCCCGCCGTCTGCGCGGGCGCACCGAGCCGGTCCAGCGCCGACTGTGCGGATCCTGTCAGGCCTTGCATCTGAAACTCCGGCTGGTACGCGGTGCTGTGGTACTCGCCGCCCTGGACGTCGGCCGCGTGCCCCGACGCCGCGTACTGCTCGGCGAGCGGTGCACCCGGCAGACCCGGCAGCTGCCCTGTCGGCATCTGGGTCACGGGCGCCCCGGGGGGCATCTGCTGGGGATCGCTCCAGGCGCCTTGCGCACCGGGCATCAGCAGCAGGTCGTCCTCTTCGGGACTGTGCTCGGAGGGGTCGAGGTAGGTGTACGCGCCGGGAGCGGGGATGCCCGGCTGCTCCACCATGCCTGCGTTCTCCGGCAGCCCCTCGCCCGGGATCTGGCCGGTGTCAGTCATGCGCGTACCCCTCGCCCATCGGTTGCTCCTTCGCCCATCGCCCAGGGCGCCCGATCGCGTCGCACCTGACGCCCGTCAACAAGAACGAGCGTGTGCGCCGCGCGGCACGATTGACCCACGGACCCCAAGCAATTGTCGCCGTCGTTCGCCACCGCGACAGTGAGATCCGCCGCGGTCCGCTGTGGGCTGCGCCACGTCGCGCGACCCCCCGGTTTCGACGTACCACATCCTGGGGCCAAAGCGACCCCCTTTTCCGGACATTGACGAACGAATCGACGAACGCCGGGGCGCGGTACAACGATCGGCCAGCCTACCTCGGACCGTCCTGCGACACGGGGCGGGGGCGCGGGTCGGACTGCCGGCCGCAGAGCAGGAAGACGACCGACCGCTCCCGTTCCGACCAGGCGGCGGTGTCCAGTTCGACGGACTGGAGCAGCGCGCATTCGACCGTGTACCCGCCGGCCACCAGGGCGGCGCCGACGGCCTCCGCCTCGTCTCGGGTCGAGGCGTGGGTGACGATGCGCTCCGGCCGCCGGTCGGCGACGGCCGTGACCACGGGTACTCCCCCGCCGCCGATCCGTACGACATCGGGCTCGGGCAGCCGTTCCAGCACGTGGGGCGCGCGTCCGTGCACCACCTGGAGCTGGACGCCGAGGCGCCGGCCCGCCGCCTCGGTCCGGGTGCAGGCGTCGGGGTCGTTGTCGACGGCGATCACCGCGGCGCCGAAGCGGGCCGCTTCGGCGGCCAGCGCGCCGCCGCCGGAGCCGATGTCCCACACCAGATCGCCGACACGGGGCCCGAGCCGTGCCAGCTGGGCGGCGCGCAGCCCGGCCCACTCGCCCTCTCCGGCCGTGGCGGCCGCCGCCTCGTCCGGGGGCAGGGCCCAGCCGCGCGGGGCGGGCGGAAAGCCGGGTTCGCGGCCGGCGATCCAGCCACCGGTGACGGTGCCTCCGGGGCTGCCGCTGCCTCCGATGACGATGACGACATTGGGGTCGCGCCACACATGGTCGACGACCTTGTCGGAGGTGAGGACGGTGACCTGCTCCCGTTCGGTGCCCAGCTCCTCGCAGATCACGAAGGTGCGGTGGACACCGTCGAGCAGCAGGGCGAGTTCTGCGGGGCCCGCGCCCGGGGAGGTGAGGACGGCGACCTTGGTGTGGGCCCGGCACACATTCACGGCCCGCCGCAGGGTCCGGCCGTGGGCGACGACGATCTGGGCGTCGTCCCAGGGCATGCCGGCCCTCGCGAAGGCTGCGGCCACGGCGGAGACGGCGGGGACGACCTCGACCTCCAGACCGTGCTCGGGGGCGCGCAGGGTGCGGACGACACCGAAGAATCCGGGGTCGCCGTCGGCGAGGACGACGGCGCTGCCGCGGTGTCCGGCGATCCTCCGGGCGGCGAGGTCGACGCTGCCGAGCCGGATGCGCTCGGCGCGGGGGGGCACCTCGGGCAGCGCCAGATGGTGGGCCGCTCCGGCCACCAGGGTGGCAGCGGTCAGGGCGGACCTGGCCGCCTGGGTGAGCGGCGAACCGTCCCAGCCGATCACCGTGACCCGGTCGGCCATCGTCGTCAGTCTCCTGGAGTTGTCGCAGGTCGGGGCTCCCGCGGACGCGGGCATGGCGAGCGTACCTGGAGTAGGGGTGACAGGGCCGGGAGCGGGGGTGCCGGGCGGCGTTCCGCCGGGGCGGGTCAGTTCCAGTCGGTGAAGGAGGCGTAGCCCGCCTGCGCCATCGGGTCCACGGCTCCGTCGAGGTCTTCGGGGAGCAGGCTCCAGATGATCAGGTCGGTGCGGATCTCGGTCCACGGGGCGCCGGGGTCGTTGTCGGGCCGGGTGCGCACGATCCAGGCGTTGCGCAGCACGCCCTCACTGATGCAGCCGATCTTCTGGGCGACCTGCTGGGAGGCGGTGTTGTCGGCGGCCGTGCGCAGCTCGATGCGCTCGAACCGCTGGGTGCGGAAGAGCCACCGGGCGACCGCGAGCACGGATTCGGTGGCGTACCCCTCACCGCGTGCCCAGGGCGCGGTGACATAGGCGACCTCGGTGGCGAGGGTGCGCCAGTCGGTGTTCCGCAGATGGACCGTGCCGACGAGCCGCTGGGTGAGGAATTCGGTGACGGCGAGGACGATGCCGCGGCCTTCCGCGCGTTCTGCAGGAGCGATCCTGCGCACCCAGTCCTCGGAGTCCTGCGTCGTGTACGGGTGGGGAACGGAGGTCCAGGCGGTGACCAGTTCGTCGTTCATCATCTCGGTGTGCGCCGCGATGTCGGCCTCCTCGAAGGGGCGCAGCACCAACCGCTCCGTGCTGATGGACACGTCCGGGAAGGTGGTAGTCATGCGCAGCTCCATGCCGAAGACCGTGAGACAAGGGTCGTAGCCGTAAAGGCACAGCATGCAACATCATGTGGCAGGTGTGCATGGCCGGGTACCGGTACGCCGAGGCCCCGCGCACCATGGTCGGTGTGCGGGGCCCGCGTCAAGTGCCGTGACAGCGGCTTTACTTGAGAGTCATGCCGGGCGGGAACCTTACTGCGCGGCACCGAAGGCCGGGATGACCGAGCCCTTGTAGGTGTCCTCGATGTACTGCTTCACCTCGGGGGAGTTGAGGAGCTCCGCGAGCTTCTGCACACGGGCGTCCTTCTCGTTGCCCTTCTTGACGGCGAGGAAGTTGGCGTACGGGTTGCCCTCGGCCTTCTCCAGTACCAGGGCCTCCGTGGCGGGCTCGAGTTCGGCCTCGATGGCGTAGTTGCCGTTGATGACCGCGGCGTCGACGTCGTTCAGGGCGCGGGGCAGCGTGGCGGCCTCCAACTCCTTGAACTTCAGGCCCTTGGCGTCCTCGATGTCGGAGAGCTTGGCGTCGGCGCCGGCGCCGTCCTTGAGGGTGATCAGACCGTTGTCGGCGAGGAGCGCCAGCGCGCGGCCCTCGTTGGTGGTGTCGTTGGGGACGGCGACGGTCTGGCCGGCCTTGATGTCCTTCAGCCCCTTGGCCGACGCGGAGTAGAGGCCGAGCGGCTCCAGGTGGACATCGGCGACCGGAACGATGGTGGTCTTGTTCTTCTTGTTGAAGTCGTCGAGGTACGGCTTGTGCTGGAAGAAGTTGGCGTCGACCTGGCCCTGCTGGGTGGCGGTGTTGGGCAGGACGTAGTCCGTGAACTCCTTCACCTCGAGGTTGAGCCCGGCCTTCTTCGCCAGGTTGTCCTTGACGTAGTTCAGGATGTCGGCGTGCGGCGTCGGGGAGGCGGCGACGACGAGCGCCTTGGACGCGTCGGCGTCGGCGTTGGCGCCGGATCCGGACGCGGCGCCCGGGTCGGAGGCCGTCCCGCAGGCGGTGAGGCCGAGAGCAAGGGCGGCGGTGGCGGCGGCAGCGGCGGTGAGCTTGGTGTTCTTACGCACGAAAAGTGCCTCTTTCTTGTGTGGAACGACGCCCGGACAAGGAGTGCGGGCCCATGGGGAGTGAGGTCTGGAGTCAGCTCGCGGTGCGGCCACGGCGGGCCAGCAGCCGTACGACGCCGTCTCCGATCAGCTGCACCGCTGTGACGATGGCGATCAGGATGACGACGGTGACGAGCATGAACTGGGTCTCGAAGCGCTGGAATCCGTAGGTGACGGCCTTGGATCCGAGGCCTTCGCCGCCGACCGCGCCGGCCATCGCCGAGTACCCGACGAGGACGATCACCGTGGTGGTGACGGCGGAGACGAGCGAGGGCAGGGCCTGCGGGAGCAGCACCTTGCGGATGATCGTGGGGATGGAGCCGCCCATGGACTGGACGGCTTCGATCAGCCCGTGGTCGACCTCCCGGACGGCCGTCTCCACCAGCCGGGCGAAGAACGGGACGGCTCCGACGGCCAGCGGCACGATCATCGCGGTGGGGCCGATGAAGGTCCCGACGACGAGGGTGGTGAAAGGGATCAGCGCGATCAGCAGGATGATGAACGGCAGTGAGCGGCCGATGTTCACGATCACACCGACGGCCTTGTTCACCGGTGTGTTCTGCAGCAGTCCGCCCTTGTCCGTGAGGACGAGCAGCACGCCGAGCGGCAGTCCCCCGATGACGGTGACCAGGGTGGACCACAACACCATGTAGAGGGTGTCGACGGTGCCCTGGCTGAGCAGGGGCTGCATCTCCGACCAGGTCACTTGGCGGTCTCCTTCGTGAGTACCGGACCCTGGGCGGGCAGGGTGATCTTCTCGGCGGGTTCGTCGCCGTCAACGACGTCGACCTGGAGGCCCTGCTCGCGCAGGAAGCCGACGGGGACGACGTTCTCCTCGTAGCGGCCGGGCAGTTCGATACGCATCCGGCCGATCTGCTTGCCGCCGACGGTGTCCATGGCGGCACCGAGGATCGATATGTCGATGTTGTAGGTACGCGAGAGCTGGGAGATCACCGGCTGGGTGGCGGCCTCGCCGTGGAAGGTGACGTCGATGACCGTGCGGTCGGGGCCGGAGGCCTCACCGCCCACCGGGAAGAGCTCGTCGGCGAGTTCGGAGCCGGGGGTTGCGAGCAGTTCGCTGACCGTGCCCGATTCCACGATCCGGCCCTTCTTCATCAGGGCGGCGGAGTCACAGATCGTCTTGACGACGTCCATCTCGTGCGTGATGAGGAGCACGGTCAGGCCGAGCTGCCGGTTGAGGTCGCGCAGCAGCTGGAGGATCGAGCGGGTGGTCTCGGGGTCCAGTGCGCTGGTCGCCTCGTCGGAGAGCAGGACCTTGGGGTCACCCGCGAGCGCCCTCGCGATGCCGACGCGCTGCTTCTGACCGCCGGAGAGCTGGGCCGGATAGGCCTTGGCCTTGTCGGCGAGGCCGACGAGGTCGAGCAGTTCGAGGGCCTTGCGGGAGCGTTCTGCGCCGGAGACGCCGAGAATCTCCAGGGGCAGCTCGATGTTGTCCTTGACTGTGCGCGAGGACAGCAGGTTGAAGTGCTGGAAGACCATGCCGATACGGCTGCGCGCCTCGCGCAGTTCCCTGGAGGCGCGGCGGCCGCGCCCGGCGAGCGCGGTGAGGTCCTGGCCGGCCACGGTCACGGTGCCGGCGGTGGGGCGCTCGAGGAGGTTGACGCAGCGGATGAGCGAGGACTTTCCGGCTCCGCTCTGACCGATGACTCCGAAGACCTCGCCCTCACGGACGTGGAGGTCGACGCCGTCCAGGGCGGTGACTTCGCGGGTTCGGGACTGGTGGGCCCGGTAGATCTTCGTCAGGCCCGTAGTGGTGATCACAGGGTTTCCGTCACTGTCGAGTGCACGGCGAGGTGTCCGCCGGGCACGGGGCATTTCTTCGTTCGGACAGTCGGCGCAGGAGGGCCGGTCCCGGCTCATGGCCGGGGGCGGCGTGTGCGCGGGGGCAGGCCGGTTCCGATGCGTTCCAGGTGGAGCTTCGGACGCGGCGCGGCTGTCGGTCTCGCTTCGGGGCGCGAGGCTCAGGCAGGGGCCCTCAGAAGGCGCACATTCGACACAGACAACGAGCACCGGGCGTCGTGATCGCCTCGGTCGCAAGGGTGCGGCTGCTCGTCCTGGTCATGGCGGCAAGTAAAGCAGACTGCATGCTGAACCTATCTCCGGTGTCCGTATACCGGACGCCGGATGTGCAGTATGTGGACGGATCACTCCGCTGTGGTGATCTCCACGCCATCCACCGTGGCCTGCGCGGACACGGACGAGAGGTCGGGGACGACGATGTCGGCGATCAGTGCCGACGCGGCGTGCGTTGTGGTCAAGGCCACGGTCGTCATACCGGCGGCCCGCCCCGCGGCGAGGCCGGCCGGCGCGTCCTCGAACACGACACAGCGGGCCGGGTCCACGCCCAGGAGCCGGGCGGCGCGGAGATACGGCTCCGGGTCGGGCTTGCCTCGGGTCACGTCGTCGGCGGCGATCATCGCCTTGGGCCGTATGCCCGCCTCCTCGAGGCGGGCCTCGGCCAGCCTGCGGGTCGCAGAGGTGACGACGGCCCAGCGGTCGGCGGGCAGCCGGCCCAGAAGCGCGGCGGTTCCGGGCAGCAGCTGCACTCCCCCGGCGACGTCCTCGACCTCCAGTTGCTCGATGCGGGCCAGGGCTTCGGGGACCACAGCGGGGGGCAGCAGGTCGGCGGCTATCTCCACGGCCGGCCGGCCATGGAGTTCGATACGGGCGAAGTCCTCCGCCGTGATGCCGTACTCGTGCGCCCATCGGGTCCAGCAGCGGTTCACCGACTCCATGGAGGAGACAAGGGTTCCGTCGTTGTCGAACAGGAGCGCTTCGGCGTGGATCTTCATGGTTCCCGACCCTAGGCCAACCCGAGGCGCGGCCTGGTGTCCGGCCCCCTGCGCACCCGGGGCCGGGCGCATCCGGCCCTTCGGCCCGTAATACTCTCGGAGCCATGCTTGACGCCCTGACGGTCGCGGTCGCCGTGGCCGCGACCGCCCTCACCGCGTGGTGCGGCTTCGCCGCCTTCCGCGATCAGCCCACCAAGGACTGGCACTTCATCGGCATGGCCGTGGTGTCGGTGCTCGCCTTCGCGCAGCTGGTGGTGGGGATCGTGCAGCTGGCGAGGGGCGAGAAGGCCGACGAGGGCACCGCGATCTTCCTGGCCTACCTGATCGGGGCCTTCGCCGCAGTGCCGGCGGCCGGCTTTCTGTCGCTGGCCGAGCGCACACGATGGGGATCGGCGACGGTGGCCGCCGGCGCGGTGGTGCTGGCGGTCCTCGAAGTACGCCTCTACGACATCTGGGGAGGCTGACGATGCCGGAGCCGCTCACCGACGGGACGCAGCAGCGGAACGGGCAGAGCGACCGCCCGGAGCGGGCCAGGCTGGTCGGGGGCCCGGGGCTGCTGCTGGTCTGGCTGTACGGAGTGATGTCGGTCGGCGCGGTGTCGCGCTCCGTCTACCAGATCCTGACCGACTTCGGCTCGGCCCCCCTGGCCCATGTGCTCTCCGCGGTCGCGGCCGTCGTGTACGCGTTCATCACCTACACCCTGGTGCGCGGCGGGGAGGCGGCCCGCAGGGCGGCGCTGGTGTGCTGCGCCGCCGAGCTCGCGGGCGTACTGATCGTCGGGACCTGGACCGTCCTCGATCCGTCGGCGTTCCCCGACTCGACCGTGTGGTCCACGTACGGGATGGGCTACCTCTTCATCCCGGTGCTGCTGCCGGTCACGGGCATGCTGTGGCTGCGCCGGGCGCGCAGCCTCGGGGCGTAGCGGCAGGGAGGGTCAGGCGCTGGCCGCGTATGCAGCGGCGGCGGCGTCCTTCTCCAGCGTGACGAGGGTGAGCCGGGGTCCGACCTGCTCGCTGGACACGGGGACGTAGCCGCGGCTGCGGTACAGCCGCAGATTGCCCTCGCTGCGGTGTCCGGTGAACAGCTGGAACCGCTTGGTGCCGGCGTCCCCGGCGAAGCGTGTCTCGATCGCGTCGAGCAGCCGGCCGCCCAGGCCGTGGCGCTGCATCCGCGGATGCACGATGAGCTTGGCGATCCGCGCGGTGCCGGTCTCGTCGACCCTGGCACGCACGGAGGCGACCACTTCGTCCCCGAGCTTGGCCACCAGGGCGTGCCCCTGGGCGATTTCGGCCGTGAGGTCGGCGAGCGACTGGGTGAGGGGCTCGATCCCGTAGTCGCCGTAGAGCTCGGCCTCACTCTGATAGCACAGATACTGCAGCTTGAGGATGTGCTCCGCATCGTGCTCAGCTGCCGCTGAGATGGTCACGCTCATGCCCATGTGCGCATGCCTCCCGCTCACCTGTCCCGCCGGTTGTCTACCGCTCCTTTCCCAAATGTTCAGGAGCTGCAACCTCTGCCGCGAGCATTCTGCGCAAACATCCCAGGCAGCGGGAACGCATGGGCCCCAGACTGCCTTGTGAGATTCCCAACGTCCCTGCGATTTCCCGGTAGGTGGGGTCCTGCGGGGACAGCATCGCGGTCAGCAGCCGGGGGCAGTTCCCGGGGGTGCGGGCCACCGCGGCACGCAGTGTGCGCCGCCGCTCCGCGCGGAGCACGGCCCGCTCCGGGGTGCAGGCCGGGTCGCCGGCGCGATCGGTGGACGGGTCGGTGGTGTAGGGCAGTTCACGCGCGGCCGTGCGGCGGGCGCGTCGCGCCTCCGCCCGTACCGCCGTCTTGACCCAGCGGGCGGTGTCCGGCGGCGGCCCGTCCCCGTCGAGCCGTTCCAGCAGCCGTACCCATACGGCCTGTTCCAGATCGTCCGGTTCGAGTGCGGTGCCGGGGGCCTCGGCCGTGGCCTCGGCGCTGACCAGTGGGCCGAGTGCGCTGACGACATGGGCGGAGGTGCCGACGGCCGGGACGGGGAGCTCATCGAGAACGGTCATGCCCCGCGGGACGTGCCGTCGAGGGCGCTCGGTTGCCCGGCGACGGCACAGTCACCCGTACGGGCGGCGGGTGACCGTGCCGTGGACGCTCGGCGCCCTCGTCGGGACTCAGCCGCGGAAGTCGGCGGCCGCCAGCAGTCCGGTGTCCGGATTGTCGGTGAAGATCCCGTCGATCCCGGTCTTGAAGTACACCTCGAGCGCACCGAACGCGTCGCCGTACGCGTTCGGGTCGGTGCCGCGCCGGAAGTCGGCGGGCAGGAAGCTGTTCTCGTTGCGCAGGGTGTACGGGTGCAGGATCAGACCCTTCGCGTGGGCGTCCCGGACCAGGGTGGTCGGCTCGGTGAGCCTGCCGGTCGCGTCCTTGGGGATGATCAGATCGAGCAGCGGGCCGATTCCCTGTGCGAACGAGGCGATCCACTTCAGCCCGTCGGGCTTGACCAGGTCGGCGACCGTGCGCGGGTCGCCCGACTCACGGAAGTCCCACGGCCGGTCGTCCGGGGTCCACAGCAGGACCACGCGCGGCGTGTCGACGAGCCCGGCCATGCGCTCCATGCTGGTCGGCTCGAAGGACTGCAGGAACTGCGGGGAGTTCGCGCGGTGGCGTCCGTAGCGGCGAAGCAGCCTGGCGAGCCGCTCCTCGAGGCCGAGACCGAGACCCCGGAAGTAGGTGGGGTGCTTGGTCTCCGCATGCAGCCAGACCGGAGCGCCGCGCCGGCGGCCCTCCTTCTCGGCCCAGCGCAGCACCTCCTCGAAGGTGGGCACGGCCCAGCGGCCGTCGTAGAGGGTGTTCTCCTGACGGGTTCCCGGGATGCGCTCCTTGGCGCGCAGCGTCTTCAGCTCGGCGAGCGTGAAGTCCTCGGTGAACCAGCCGGTGATGCTGACGCCGTCCACGGTCTTGGTGGCCTTGCGGGAGGCGAACTCCGGATGGTCGGCCACGTCGGTGGTGCCGGTGATGTCGTTCTCGTGACGGCATACGAGATGGCCGTCCTTGGTGGGCACCAGGTCCTGCTCGATGACATGGGCGCCCATGTCGAGGGCGAGCTGGTACGCGCCGAGCGTGTGCTCGGGCCGGTAGCCGCTGGCTCCGCGGTGGGCGATGACCGTCGGCACGGGCAGATCCCGGTACGACGGCCGGTGGCCTCCGTGGCGCTCACCGGCCGGTGACGCCTGTGCCGTACCCGCCCCCGCACCGACCCCTATCGCGGCGGTGCCGAGAACCGCGGCTCCCAGTACGCTGCGCCGGCCCGGACTGCTGCTCGCACCCTGTGTCATCGAGTTCCTCCGTGTGATGTCCCGCACCTGTCAGGCGGAGGCCTGATGGTAGGCAACTACGCCTTACCTACGGCGGATCCTGGGCCAACACCGTGAAAACACGGGTCAACACTGCGTATCTCCTGCGTGAACCCGACGTGCGAGGGGGTATGACCCGCGAGTATCGTCCTCACCTGCATGGACTTCTCGGCCGCCGCACACTGTGCCGGCCGTGGACCTCCCGCCGGCCCCTGATTGATCCGTCCCTGACACCGGAGGACCCGTTGTCCCGCTTGTCGCTCATCAAGGCAGTGCTCGGGCCGATCCTGCGCCTGATGTTCCGGCCCCGCGTGGAAGGCGTCGAGAACATCCCCGGGACGGGAGCGGTGATCCTCGCCGGCAATCACCTGACCTTCATCGACTCGATGGTCCTGCCGCTCGTGTGCGACCGGCCGGTCTACTTCATCGGCAAGGACGAGTACGTCACCGGCAAGGGCATCAAGGGCCGGCTCATGGCCTGGTTCTTCACCGGCGTCGGCATGATCCCGGTGGACCGCGACGGCGCGAACGGCGGTGTGGCCGCGCTGATGACCGGCCGACGCGTCCTGGAGGAGGGCAAGGTCTTCGGCATCTACCCGGAGGGCACCCGCTCCCCCGACGGCCGGCTCTACCGCGGCCGTACGGGCATCGCGCGGCTGACGCTGATGACAGGTGCGCCGGTGGTGCCGTTCGCGATGATCGGCACCGACAAGCTCCAGCCGGGCGGCGCGGGTCTGCCGCGCCCGGGCCGGGTGACGGTCCGCTTCGGCAAGGCGATGGAGTTCTCCCGGTACGAGGGGATGGACCGGGACCGCTATGTGCTGCGCGCCGTCACGGACTCGGTGATGGCCGAGGTGATGCAGCTGTCCGGCCAGGAGTACGTGGACATGTACGCGACGAAGGCCAAGGCTGCGTAATCCCCGCGTGGGACCTGAGGTGGCCCCCGGTGCCGTGTGCACCGGGGGCCACCTCGTTGTCCGCGTCAGTGCTCGATGCCGACCGTGTCAGTGCTCGATGCCGTCGGCCAGCTTCTGGCCGCGCAGCAGGAACCAGGCGGCGACGGCGGTGGTGAGCAGTACCGCCGCGCCGACGCCCGTGGCGAGCCGCAGCCCGTCCACGAAGGCGTCCTGGGCGGCGGTGATCAGCTCCGCGCCCTGCTGCTGCGGCAGTGCGGCTGCCGCCTCGACGGCCCCGCCGAGCGACTCGTGCGCGGCGGATGCCGGCCCGGCCGGCACACCGGCCGGGGTGGCGAAGTCGCGGTAGGCGCCGGTGACGATCGAGCCGAGCAGGGCGATGCCGAGGGCCGCTCCGAGTTCGTACGCCGTCTCGGACACCGCGGAGGCGGATCCCGCCTGCTCCTTGGGGACGCTGGAGAGGATGACGTCCGCCGTGACGGTGAACGAGAACCCGGCGCCGATTCCGACGACGAGCAGGGCCGCGCCGAGCAGCGGGTAGCCGGTGGACCGGTCGACCAGGGTCATCACGGCCAGAGCGATGCCCACGGCGGCAAGGCCCGCGGCCACCACGGACCGGACGGAGAACCGCCGGGCGACCGTACCCGCCATCAGACCGGTGACCACCGCGCCGATGGCGGCGGGCAGTTCCGCGAGCCCGGCCTCGAACGGCTGCCGTCCCTGGACCAGTTGCAGGAACTGGGACAGGAAGAACACCAGGCCGGACAGGCCGAGGATGGTCAGCAGATCCGCGAGGACCGCGCCGGAGAAACCCGGGTGCCGGAACAGCCGCATGTCGAGCAGCGGCGCCGGAAGCGTGAGCTGCCTGCGGACGAATCCGTACAGGGCGACGGCACCGATCAGGGCGGCCACGCCGGCATCCAAGCCCGGCCCATGGGTGGCGGCCTCCTTGATGGCGTAGACGATGCCGACCACACCGATGAGGGACAGCACGACACTGATGAGGTCCCAGGGCCCGGCGACCCGGTTCTTGGACTCGGGCAGCAGCCTGATGCCGACGATCACCAGCACCGCCATCACGGGCAGGTTGATCAGGAAGACGGAGCCCCACCAGAAGTGCTCGAGCAGAAAGCCGCCGACGACGGGGCCCACAGCCGCGCCGGCGGAGGCCATCGCGCCCCAGATGCCGATGGCGAGGCTGCGTTCCTTCGGGTCGTGGAAGATGTTGCGGATCAGCGCCAGCGTGGACGGCATCAGGGTCGCTCCCGCGACACCGAGCAGCGCCCGGGCGAAGATCATCATTTCGGGGCTGGTGGCGTACGCGTTGAGCACGGAGACGGCACCGAAGGCGACGGCCCCGGTCAGCAGCAGCTTCTTGCGGCCGATCCGGTCTCCGAGGCTGCCCATGGAGACGAGCAGGCCCGCGATGACGAACGAGTAGATGTCGCCGATCCACAGCAGCTGCGTGCCGGTCGGCTGGAGGTCCTCGCTGAGGAACGGGGTGGCGAGGCCGAGCACAGTGGCGTCGACGGCCACCAGCAGAACGGCGAGCACCAGGACAGCGAGCGCCAGCCAGCGCCCGGGGCGGTACAGGATGTCATCCGTCCCGCTCGTACGCTGGACGGTACTGCTGGTCATTTCTCCACACTCCGTCGTGCTCCGCCGAGCAGCAGCTCGGCGATCATGTACTGGAAGTCCTTCTTGGCGACCCGGCCGTCCATCACGGCCCAGGCGCAGCTGCCCATGAGGCCGTAGAGCGCCTCGGTGAGCCACGCGGGTGTGAGGTCGATGCGGAACTCGCCCTGTTCCTGGCCGCGCCGGAACAGCGCCGAGACCCGGGCGTCGAGCCGGGACCAGCCCTCGTTGACCTGGTCGCCCTCGAACAGCTGGTTCTCGGTGACGAGGAAGGCCAGCAGATCGGCGGCGGGCTCCATCTCGGCGATGAGCCGCCGCAGCGCGTCGCTCGCGCCGCCCGTCTCGAGACCGGCCCGGTCCAGGGCGGCCTCGAACTCCTGGATCCCGAACTGCTCCAGCGCCTTGACCAGCGCGTCCCGCCCGGCGAAGTGCCGGTGCAGGGTGGCGCGGCCGATACCTGCGGCCCGGGCGACCTCGTCCATGGTGGCGGTCGACCGACGGGACAGCAGGGCGGCGGCGGTGCGCAGCACGTGTTCACGATCCATGGCCATGAGACAACCATACCTCATGTGAGACACTGATGTCTCATTCAATGCATGAGTGTCCCACTGTTGCCGCAGATTCTCAGGCTGCACCACCGGCGGCGTCCGCTCTCGTCGAGGAACAGCCACCCGCACTCCGGGCCGGGGCAGGCACGGACCGTGAAGCGCCTCGGGTCTGCCAGCAGATCCGCGGCGCTGCGGGCGACGCACCACAGGGGCAGCAGCAGGCCGGCGGAGGGGGTGGTCCGCCAGCGGCCGAGGCCGTCCTCGCCCCGGGTGAACACAGCGGAGCCGGCGGCGTCCTCGGCGACAGAGGCCACCGCTGCGAAGGCCCGGACATCGTCCGGGTCGGTCAGACAGGTGTACAGCCGACTGCGGAATTCCCGGGCCCGCTCCAGCACGGCAGCGGCCTCGGTAGGGTGCTCGGCCGCCTGCCTGAGCAGCCCTGCAACCACCCATTCCTCCGCCAGACCGTGATGGCCGGCCCACACGGCGAGCGTGGCGTAACGGCGCAGCCAATCCGAGCCGGGTCTCTTCGGGCCGCCCCAGCCGGCGTACGTGTTGCAGAACTCCAGCGCGGGATGCCCGCTGGTGATCCAGGGCAGCCACTCGTCGCCCACCCGTACCGCGTGGACGGGCACGGACGGCAGGATCAGCCCCGGATCCGCGCGCAGAATGCGGTCGTGCAGGGTCGCCAGTTCCGGGCCGGGCTCGATGCCGAGTCCGCCCACGAGCGCCTGGCGCGTGCGGCGGTACAACTGCAGGGCATCGGCCTGTCGGCCGCTGCGGTACAGCGCGGTCATCTGGACCGCGACCAGTCGTTCGCGCTCGGGGTGGAGCGGGACCAGCGACGTCAGATCCGCCACGACGCGGTCGTGCAGCCCCAGGCTGAGCTGCGCATCGGCGCGCTGCTCGAACGCGGACAGCCGCAGCTCCTCGAGCGGGCCGCCGAGCCGGTCACGCAGGGGCCCGTCGGCAACATCGGCGAGCAGTGGGCCGCGCCACAGACCGAGCGCCAGGTCGTAGAGGCGCACACGGTGCGCCCGGTCGCCCGCCGCGGCGGCCTGCTGGACAAGGCTGCTGAACTCGCGGGCGTCGATCTCGTGGGTGCCGGGCCCGACGCTGTAGCCGTCGTGCCGGGTCTCGACCTCGAGGCCGTACGGGGCCAGGGCGGCACGCAGGCGGCCGATGTAGGTGTGGACCGTTCCCCTGGCGGCGGCCGGCGCATCCCCGTCCCACAGGAGGTCGATGAGGCGCGCGGTGGTCACCACGCGGCCCGCGTGCAGCAGAAGGATCGACAGCAGACAGCGCTCCTGGCGGCGGCTGCCCACCAGGACCCGCTGTCCGTCGTGGCGGGCCTCGAAAGGTCCGAGCAGCTGGAACTCCATGGCTGCGGCGAGCCTAACCGGGCGGGGCGGGCCGGTCCCAGCCGTGGTGAGTCTGTGGTCAGGGGACCCGGAGAGGCTCGGGCCGACACATCACCCCTCTCTTCAGGGAGACATCGTGCGACGAACTGTTGTTGCTCTCACGGCACTTGCCGCCGCGGCCCTCGGCGCCGCTCCGGCTTCGGCATCGGCATCGGCATCGGCCGGCAGCGATGCGGGCTGGGAACCCGCGCCGTCGACGCCGTGGGACGTCGCTGCGGGCGTGCGCTGCGATTTCCCCGTGCACGGTGAGCCGATCGTGGACGAGGTGGTGCAGCGCGTGCTCTCCACTCATCCGGACGGCTCGGCGAAACTGGTCGCGTACAAGGGCGACCTGGTCATCAGGGTCACGAACACCGACACCGGTGACTTCTACGACGCCGACGCGAGCGGCTCGGCGCTCGTCGACCACGGCACCGACGGCTCCCAGTTCTGGACCGTGCTCGGTCCCGTGCTGGTGGGCGTCGGCGAGGGGCGCGGGAACCTGCCGCGCAGCCTCTACATCATCGACGGCGCGTACACGATGGACATCAGCCCGACCGGGTACAAGACCGTGACCATGGCGCATGGTTCGCGCACCGACATCTGCGAGCAGATCGACTGAGGCGGCCCTGGCCACGCCCGGTGGCTCGGGAAGTCAGCGCGGCGAGCAGTTCCAGCGCTGCGGCAGTCAGCATCGCCGAAGGCAGCGAGCGGGCGGCGGCCCGGCGATGCCCGCGCCGACCGCGAATCCGGTGAGCTTGAGGCTCGCGCCCGTGGTGAAGACCTGGGCGCGCAGCCGCTCCGGCGCTTCGTGGTGGCGCACCGCGAACAGAGCGGTCAGGCGGGGGCCTTCACCGATTCCCGCCGGCAGGACCGCCGGCACGAGCAGCACCGGATGCACGGTGGCCGCCGGACACCAGGCTGCGCACAGCACGACCGCGCCTGCCGTGGTGACGTCGTCGGGGCGCAGCAGTTGGGGACGGCGGGCGTACAGGGCGTTGGCCGCGAGCGCCGGCAGGGCGATGCCGGAGAGCAGTAGCGCGCCGTGCTCCGGTTCGCCGAAGGCCGCCGCCGCGAGCAGCGGACTGCACGCGACCAGCATCCCCTCGGCCGAGCAGGAGATCACTGATGCTGCCGTCACCCGTGCCAGGGGGCCGCTGCGGACGACGGCGCGGATGCCGGACGCCGGGCAGGGTCCCCATGACCTCGGAATCCTGCACGCCCTGTGGACCCTGCGCGACGCCTCGGAGCGCGAACCCCGTTACGGGAAAAGGATTCCGGAAGTCGGCTCGCGCTCACGCTCACCACAACCAGACGCAGGAACAGTGCAATGAGCCCAGCCGTTGTCACCCAAAGGCCTCAAGGCAGTTGCCGCGACGGATCCGGATGAGGCCGACGGCGTGGGCGTACACGGGGCGTTGTCGCTTCGCGAGGAGGTTGTTCTTCTGCCCGGACGACAAAAGGCAAGGAGAGTACCCACTCCTTGCCACTCTTAACTTATAGCGCACTGGGGGGCTTGCGGCAAGACCCGGGTCGTACCGCAGAATCGCCGACCGAAGCCAGAACCTGCGGAAGTGAGAGTCGCGAAATGCGTGTGGTGTTGTCGACGTACGGGTCGCGCGGAAGCGTCGAACCGATAGCGGGACTCGCGGTGCGGTTGCGGGAACTCGGCGCGGAGGTGCGGGTGTGCGCGCCGCCGGATGAGGAGTTCACGAAGCGCCTGGCCGAGGTCGGCGTGGAGATGGTGCCGACCGGCCGGCCGGTGCGCCCGCTGGTGACCACGGTGACGCCGGGGTCGGCGGTGGGCCTGGCGCAGCGTGCGGCCGAGTTGATGGCCGCGCAGTTCGGCACGGTCGCCGCGGCGGCCGAGGGATGCGATGCGCTGGTGGCGACCGGCCCATTGCCGGCCACGTCAGGCGCGCGGTCTGTGGCCGAGAAACTGGGCATCCGCTACATACACGTAAGCCACCAGCCGGTCAGCCTGCCGTCGCCGCACCGCCGCCCGCCCGCGCGGCGGGGCCGGCCGTTGCCACCGGACATGACCGACAACCGGGCACTGTGGGACCTGGACGCCCAGATCGCGACCGCGATGTTCGGCGAGATGCTCAACACCCAGCGGGCGTCGATCGGCCTGCCACCGGTGGACAGCATCCGCGACTACGCTTTCACCGACCAGCCGTGGCTGGCGACGGACCCGGCCCTGGACCCGTGGCAGGAGACGCCAGACCTCGATGTCGCCCAGACCGGCACGTGGGTCCTGCCCGACGAACGCCCGCTCCCGGCCGAGTTGGTGGCATTCCTGGACGCCGGCACACCACCGGTGTACGTGGGCTTCGGCAGCACCCCCCTGAGCACCCCGAAGGACGTCGCCCGGGTGGCCGTCGAGGCGATCCGGGCGCAGGGCCGCCGCGCGGTCGTGGCCGGCGGCTGGGCCGACCTGGCCCTGATCGACGACCAGGACGACTGCTTCGCCGTCGGCGAGGTCAACCAACAGGCACTGTTCCGCCGGGCGGCCGCCGTCGTACACCACGGCGGCGCGGGCACCACGGCGACCGCCACCCGGGCCGGCGCGCCTCAGGTGGTGGTACCCCAGGGGGCGGACCAGCCGTACTGGGCCGCCCGGGTGGCCGACCTGGGCATCGGCGCGGCACACGACGGCCCCACCCCGACCTTCGAGTCCCTGTCGGCCGCGCTCAAGACGGCCCTGACCCCCGAGACCCGTGCACGAGCGACCGACGTGGCCGGCACGATCCGCACCGACGGAGCAACCGTGGCCGCGAAACGGCTGCTCGACGCGATCAGCCGAGACAGGCCGCCCATGTCCGTGTGAACCACACGGGATCGTCGAGCCAGGACCCGTAACGCAAGAACCCGCGAACCCTGGCGACCTGAACCGACAACGGCCATGGGGTCCACGTCAGGCGGAGCGTTGCTCGTCATGGCCACCTGGTCCCTCACGCCGGGTCAGACGCCTTACTGCGCGCAATGGCTGCAAGCGGCCTCAGATCGGAGCTTTAGAAGTGAACCCCCTGACCACCAGCGCGTTCGACCTTCCCGACCACCTCTCTCCCAAGGCCGACCCGACGCTGACCGGCGGCGACGAGCAGCACTTCGCGGCCATCGCGGAGTGCCTCGAGCAGTCGATCGCCGAGCTGTCCGATCACCTCGATGCCGCGCGCAGGGCGCCCGGCGGCCTTGGCCGGCAGGCGATGGACCGGGACATGGAGGTCCACCGGCTGACCGCTCGCCTGCGAGCACTGCGTCGCTTCGGTCTGGACCTGTGCCTCGGACACATGGTCGGCGCCGACAACCCCGAGCCTGTCTACGTCGGACGACTCGGCCTCACGGACAGTACGGGTCGACGGCTGCTGCTCGACTGGCGCTCCCCCGCGGCTGAGCCGTTCTTCGGAGCCACCCACGCCAACCCGATGGGTCTGGCAAGCCGCCGCAGGTATCGCTGGACCCGCGGCCGGATCAGCGACTACTGGGACGAGGTGTTCACCGCGGACGGGTTTGCCGGGCACGCCGCGCTCGACGACCAGTCCGCCTTCATCGCCAGCCTGGGCAGTAACCGGTCGGCACGGATGCGAGACGTGCTCGGCACCATCCAGGCCGACCAGGACGCCATCATCCGCGCGGGATCCCGCGGCGCTCTCGTCGTCGACGGCGGTCCGGGTACGGGGAAGACCGTCGTCGCTCTGCACCGCTCCGCCTACCTCCTCCACTCCGACCCCCGTCTCGGTCACCGCCGGGGCGGCGTGCTGTTCGTCGGTCCCCACCGGCCCTACCTGGCCTACGTCTCCGACGTCCTCCCCAGCCTCGGAGAGGAGGGCGTGCAGACCTGCACCCTGCGGGACCTCGTCGCCGAGGGAGTCGAAGCGACGATCGAGGCCGACCCGCACGTGGCCCTCCTGAAGTCGTCCGCGACCATGGTGAAGGCGATCGAGACGGCCGTCAGGTTCTACGAGGAGCCGCCCGCCAAGGGGATGACGGTCACGACCCACTGGTCCGACATCTGGCTGAGCGCCGACGACTGGGCCGTGGCGTTCGAAGCAGCAGAACCCGGTACTCCGCACAACGAGGCGCGCGACCAGATCTGGGAGGAGCTGCTCACGATCCTGGTGGACAAGCACGAGGGCGACGACATCTCGCCCGACCTGCTGCGCAAGTCGCTGCTGCAGAACAGGGAGCTGCTCTCGGCCCTCAACCGCGCGTGGCCGCTGCTCGAAGCGGCTGACCTCGTCGGAGACCTGTGGTCGGTCCCCGCCTACCTGCGGAAGTGCGCTCCCTGGCTCAGCCGCGATGACGTGTCGAAGCTGCAGCGCGGAAATGCCCAGGCCTGGACGGTGTCCGACCTGCCGCTCCTGGACGCAGCACGGCAGCGGCTCGGCGACCCGGAGGCATCACTGCGCAAGCGTCGGCACGAGGCCTCTGTCACCGCCGAACGCGAGCGCATGGCCGGCGTCATCGACAACGTGCTCGAGGCCGATGCCGACGGTGAAGGCGCGGTGACGATGCTGCGCGGACAGGACCTGCGGGACACGCTGGTCGACGAGACCGCACCGCCCGGCACCGAACCGGACCTGCTCGCCGGCCCGTTCGCGCACATCGTCGTGGACGAGGCTCAGGAACTGACCGACGCGGAGTGGCAGATGCTGCTGCTCCGCTGCCCGTCCCGGAGCTTCACCATCGTCGGGGACCGAGCCCAGGCCAGGCACGGGTTCACGGAGTCGTGGCAGGAACGGCTCGAGCGGATCGGGCTCGACCGGATCAACCTGGCCTCCCTGAGCGTCAACTACCGGACGCCGGAGGAAATCATGGCGGAAGCCGAGCCGGTCATCCGGGCGGTGCTCCCGGACGCCAACGTGCCGACCTCCATCCGCAGCGGCGGCGTCCCCGTGCTGCACGGGTCTGCTTCGGATCTGAGCTCGATCCTCGACACGTGGCTCGCCGCACATGCCGACGGGATCGCCTGTGTCATCGGCGATCCCGCATTCCGGACGACGTCCCGCGTCCGGTCGCTGACCCCGGAGCTGTCGAAGGGACTCGAGTTCGACCTGGTCGTCCTCATCGACCCCGAGGCGTTCGGCAACGGCATCGAAGGAGCGGTCGACCGCTATGTCGCGATGACCCGAGCGACCCGGCAACTCGTCATCCTCACGAGCTCCTGACGCCGGCCGGACGAACGCCCGCTCCCGGCCGGGTCGGTGGCTCACCAGGCACTGTTCGGCCGGGTTGCCGCCGTCGTGCACCGCGGCGCGGGCACAACGGCGGCAGCCGAGTCTCGACCGGTCCGTCGGGGGTCAGTTCTTCGCGGTCGCCCACGCGTGCTGGACCGCCAGGTCCGCCTTGATCTCGGCGAGCTGGACGACGACGGCGGACGGGGCCGTGCCGCCACGCCCGTTGCGCGAGGCGAGCGCGCCGGGGACGTCGAGCACGGTGCGCACCTCGGGCGTCAGGTGCTCGGAGATCTTCGCGAACTGTTCGTCGGTGAGCTGGTCCAGCTCGATGCCGTGCTGCTCGCACTCCTTGACGCACTCGCCGGCGACCTCGTGCGCGACCCGGAACGGCACTCCCTGCTTGACCAGCCATTCGGCGATGTCGGTGGCGAGCGAGAAGCCGGCCGGGGCGAGCTCCTCCATCCGCTCCCGGTTGACCGTGAGGGTCGCCATCATCCCGGTGAACGCCGGGAGCAGCACCTCGAGTTGGTCGCAGGAGTCGAAGACCGGCTCCTTGTCCTCCTGAAGGTCGCGGTTGTACGCGAGCGGGAGCGCCTTCAGCGTGGCGAGCAGGCCGGTCAGGTTGCCGATGAGGCGGCCGGACTTGCCGCGCGCGAGCTCGGCGATGTCCGGGTTCTTCTTCTGCGGCATGATCGACGAGCCGGTGGAGAAGGCGTCGTGCAGGGTCACGAAGGAGAACTCCTTCGTGTTCCAGATGATGATCTCCTCGGCGATCCGGGAGAGGTTCACACCGATCATCGCGGTGACGAAGGCGAACTCGGCGACGAAGTCACGAGAGGCCGTGCCGTCGATGGAGTTGCCGACGGAGCCGTGCTCGAAGCCGAGGTCACGGGCCACCGCCTCCGGGTCGAGGCCGAGCGAGGAGCCGGCCAGCGCGCCGGAGCCGTACGGGGAGACCGCCGTCCGCTCGTCCCACTGCCGCAGCCGCTCGGCGTCCCGGGACAGCGACTGGACATGAGCCAGGACGTGGTGGGCGAACAGCACCGGCTGGGCGTGCTGGAGGTGCGTGCGACCCGGCATGGCGACGTCCGGGTGGGTCTCGGCGAGGCCGACGAGGGCGTCCTGCAGCTCGGCGATCAGGCCACCGATGATCCGGGCGTGGTCGCGCAGATACATCCGGAAGAGCGTGGCGACCTGGTCGTTGCGGGACCGGCCGGCGCGCAGCTTGCCGCCGAGGTCGGGGCCGAGCCGCTCGAGCAGGCCGCGCTCGAGTGCGGTGTGGACGTCCTCGTCGGCGATGGTGCCCACGAAGGAGCCGTCGGCGACATCGGCTTCGAGCCGGTCGAGGCCGGCGAGCATGCGCGTCAGCTCGTCCTCGGTCAGCAGGCCCGCCTTGTGCAGCACCCGCGCGTGGGCGCGGGACCCGGCGATGTCGTACGGCGCGAGACGCCAGTCGAAGTGGACCGACGCGGACAGCTTCGCCAGCGCCTCGGCGGGACCGTCCGCGAAACGGCCGCCCCAGAGCCGTACGTCACCGCTGTTGCTGCTCACTTGCTCTGCTCCTCAAGACGGGTGATGTGCGACCTCCCCCGGGCCCCGCGGGCCTGGGGGGACCTCCACCTCACCGTAGCGGTGAGGAGGCGGTTGCGGGGCCGGCTGTTACGCCAGGTCCCGCTTGGCGGCGATCTTCTGGGACAGGCCGAAGATCTCGATGAAGCCCTGCGCCTTGGACTGGTCGAACGTGTCGCCCGAGTCGTAGGTCGCCAGGTTGAAGTCGTACAGCGAGGAGTCCGACTTCCGGCCGGTGACGACCGCGCGGCCACCGTGCAGGGTCATCCGGATGTCGCCGGTGACGTGCTGGTTGGCCTCGTCGATGAAGCCGTCCAGGGCCCGCTTGAGCGGGGAGAACCACAGGCCGTCGTAGACCAGCTCGCCCCAGCGCTGCTCGACCTGCCGCTTGTAGCGGGCGAGCTCGCGCTCGACGGTGACGTTCTCCAGCTCCTGGTGGGCGGTGATCAGCGCGATCGCGCCCGGGGCCTCGTAGACCTCACGGGACTTGATGCCGACGAGCCGGTCCTCGACCATGTCGATCCGGCCGATCCCCTGGGCGCCGGCCCGCTCGTTGAGCTGCTGGATCGCCTGAAGGACGGTGACAGGCTTGCCGTCGATGGCGACCGGGACGCCCTCCTTGAAGGAGATGACGACCTCGTCCGCCTCGCGGGGGGTGGCCGGGTTCGAGGTGTACTCGTAGATGTCCTCGATCGGCGCGTTCCAGATGTCCTCCAGGAAGCCGGTCTCGACGGCCCTTCCGAAGACGTTCTGGTCGATGGAGTACGGCGACTTCTTGCTGGTGGCGATCGGGAGCTGCTTCTCCTCGCAGAACGCGATCGCCTTGTCCCGCGTCATGGCGTAGTCACGGACCGGGGCGATGCACTTCAGCTCGGGGGCGAGGGCGACGATGCCGGCCTCGAACCGCACCTGGTCGTTGCCCTTGCCGGTGCAGCCGTGGGCCACGACCGAGGCGTCGTGCTTCTTCGCGGCGGCCACGAGGTGCTTGACGATGGTGGGCCGGGAGAGGGCGGAGACCAGCGGGTAGCGGTCCATGTAGAGGGCGTTGGCCTTGATCGCCGGAAGGCAGTACTCCTCGGCGAACTCGTCCTTGGCGTCGGCGACCTCCGCCTCCACCGCACCGCAGGCGAGCGCGCGCTTGCGGATGACGTCCAGGTCCTCGCCGCCCTGGCCGACGTCCACGGCAACGGCGATGACCTCGGCGCCCGTCTCCTCGGCGATCCAGCCGATGGCGACGGAGGTGTCCAGACCGCCCGAGTAGGCGAGTACGACGCGCTCGGTCACTGGTTTCTCCTTCGGTGCATTCGGTGATGGGTATAACTATGCAATCCACCGTATGTTTTGTCAATGCACACAGGAAATGCGCTGGTGAGGCGTGACCCTGCGGACCTAGGGTCCCGAATGACGAGTCGTGGGGGAGCGCATGGACGCAGGGACGACATGGGACGCGAGAGCGGGGCAGGAGGCAGCGCTGCACCTGCTTCGGGGCGCCCGGGCGAGTGACGTCCTCGACTGGACCAACCCCGCCGCCTGGACAGCCCTGGACCAGGGGGTCCGCAGCGTGTCCTGGCACCGCCGCGACCTGGCCGCCCGGATCAGGGCCCGGCCCGAGACCGCGCTGTGCCACCCCGACGGGCGGATCCGGGAGGCCGCCCTCGCAGAGAAGCCGGACACCCCTGCGCTGCTGCCTCTCGTGGTGATCCGCTGCGCCGACTGGGCCGAACCCGTACGGAGGCGCGCACGCCGGATGCTCGCGGAGGCGCTGGAGTCCGCGCCGGAGCACACGCTGTGCCTACTGACTCCCCTGGTGCTGCGGGTGGGCCGGCGCGAGCAGGGAACGTGGGCGCGGGAGTTGTTCGTGGAAACGCTGCGGACGTCTCCGTACCCGGCGCTTCCCCGGCTGCGCGACAGCACGGACACCGCGACGCGGCGGCTCGCCGCCCGCATCACCGTCGACCACGGGCTGCTCGGCGCCCCGGAGCTGGCGCGGCGTGCCGTCGACGACCTGGACCCGGTCCTGTGGCGACTGTGGTCGGACGCCGCTCTCGCGGCGATGGCCGCCGATGCAGTGGACGACGAGGCCGTCGACATCCTGCTCGGTGCCAGGGCTCCGCTCGTACGTTCCGCCGGGGTTACCGCACTACGGCGGGCGGGACGGGCACGGGAGGCGGTCGCACACCTCACCGACCGGGCCGCACTGGTACGCGCCTGCGCACGCTGGGTCGTGCACCAGAACGGCGGGGACCCGCGCCCGCAGTACGTGGAGCTGTGCACGGACCCTGCCACCGTGGAGCCCTTCGCAGTGTCGGGGCTCGCCGAGTGCGGGCACCGCGAGGACGCGGCACTGTTGCGGCCCCTCCTGACCCACCCGGTCGCCGGAGTACGTGCCCAGGCCGTCGGAGGACTTCGGCAGCTGGACTCCACACCTGTCGAGGCACTGCGTCCGCTGCTGGACGACCCGTCGGCGGCGGTGGCACGTGAGGTGACCTGGGCGCTGCTGCCGCACGCACGCCGCCTGCCGGCAAACTGGCTCGGCGACCGGCTCTCCGCGTGGCGCCCCACGCACACACGCCGGGCCGCCTTCCGGCTGCTGAAGGCGCAGGGCGGACTGAGTGAACTGAGCGCGGCAGTGGCGTTGTTGGCCGACACCGACCCCCGGCTGCGCCGGTGCGCCGAATCCGCCGTGCAGCAGCGGCGCTGGCTGGACGAAGTTCCGCGGGGCGACGCCGCCGTGGACGGGTTGCTCCGGCAGTGCACCCATTTGTTCAGCGACTACGTGATGAGCGGAATGCGGAGCCGTGTCGGCCTCAGCGCGTGAACGCCCGGCCGGGCGGCCGGACGGGGCCGATAATGCAGCCATGGGGAAGACGTATGAACGCATAGAGGGCCGGATCCGCGAATTCATCGAGCAGCAGCCGGTCTTCTTCACGGCCACCGCGCCGCTGTCCGGAGACGGACACATCAATCTCTCGCCGAAGGGGCGCAGCGGGACGCTCGTCGTCGTGGACGCCTCGACGCTGGCCTACATCGACTTCGGCGGCAGCGGGGCCGAGACCATCGCCCATGTGCGCGAGGAGGGCAACGGGCGCATCACACTGATGTGGTGCGCGTTCGCCGGGCCGCCGAAGGTGCTGAGGGTGCACGGTCGCGGCGAGGCGATCTTCCGGGACGACCCTCGTTGGTCCGAGTGGATCGGTCACTTCGAGGAGGTCGACGGCCCGAGCGCCCGCGCGATCATCGTCGTCCGCGCCGTGCGGATCAGCGACGCCTGCGGTTTCGCCGTGCCGTTCATGGACTACCGCGAGGAACGCACCCAGCATGCCGAGCACTTCGGCCGCAAGACGGACGAGGAGTTCGCGGCGTACTGCGAGAAGAAGGAGCATGTGGCCGTGAGTCTGGACGGGCTCCCCGCCCTCCCGCTGCCGCTGCCCGCCCGCACCGACTGAAGCGCACTCCCCCGCCCGCCCCGCGATCCTGCACCCGAGCGGCGCAGCCCGGGAGGTGGGCAAACCGCGGCGGGGCTTAGCATCGTGAACCATGCGCCTCCGTCCTGCACTTGGCATCGTGCTGCTGTTCCTGCTCGCCTCGGGTTCCGTCGCGGCCGCGCCCGACCCCGTTCCCGCGCCCCTGCCCGCCCGTATGGCGGACACCGGCGGCGGCAGCCAGCTGATTACCGCCGAGGCCCCGGGCCCCGGGTCCACGACCGGGAAGGTCACCTGGTGGGACCGCCGTCCGGACGGGCAGTGGGTGGCCGCCGGTTCGACGGACGCCCGCTTCGGTGCGAACGGCCTGGTCGAGGGCGACAGCCGCAAGCAGGGCACCTCCACGACACCGACCGGGCTGTTCGGCATGCCGTACGCGTTCGGGATCAAACCGGCGCCCGTCGGCACCGACTACCGGTACCGCAAGGTCACCGAGCGCTCCTGGTGGTGCCAGGACAACGCGGCCCGTACGTACAACCGCTGGGTGGAAGGCCTGCCCAGGGACTGCCGGGGCACCGAGTCGGAGCACCTGGTGTCGTACACCACGCAGTACGCCCACGCCCTCGTCATCGGCTTCAACTACGACCGTCCTGTGCGCGGCCGGGGTGCCGGCATCTTCCTGCATGTCAACGGGCGGGGTGCGACGGCCGGTTGTGTGTCCGTACCGGAATCGGCCATGGTGAAGATCCTGGCCTGGGCCGACAGGTTCCGCCATCCGCACATCGCGATCGGAACGGCCTCCGGACCCACGGCCATCACCCGCTACTGACGCACAGCCGGCCCACAGCTGACACGAGCGCCACACAGATTGAACTCCTGGAGGCTCGTCTCCGTATCCACCTGAGCGATACGGAACAGCCGAGGAGCAGCGGTGGCGATGATTCAGAGCGGTCGGGCCGCCAGGCGCCAGACCATGCGCGCGATCCGGCCCAGGCGCAACCCGGCAGTGATGCTGCTGGGCCTTGCCTGGGCGGGCGCGGCGGCAGTGCTGTGGCTGTGGTGGCAGAACACGGCCGTGGTCGGGATGAACACCGCCGAGTGGCTGATCGGGGCGGGCCGGATCACCGGCCTGCTCGGCGGGTACATGATCGCGCTCGTGGTGCTGCAGATGGCGCGCGTGCCCGCGCTGGAACGGGGCGTGGGTTCCGACCGGGCGACCCGCTGGCACGCGATGAGCGGCCGGTATGCGATCAGCCTCGTCATCGCGCATGTCGTCCTGACCGTCTGGGGCTATGCCGTTCAGGCCCGTACCGGTGTCGTCGAGCAGACGGTCACCGTCGTCCTCGACTTCCCGGAAATGATCAAGGCGGCGATCGGCACGACACTGCTGCTGGTGGTCGGCTTCGTCTCGGCCGGCGCGATACGCCGCCGGATGCACTACGAGACCTGGTACTACCTCCATCTGCTCACCTACGCCGCGGTGTACCTGACCTTCTGGCACCAGTTGGCCACCGGCGCCGAGTTCGTGGCGAACCCGACTGCGCGAACGGTCTGGTACGTCCTGTACGCGGCGGTCGGTGCGCTGCTCGTCTGGTACCGGGTCCTGGCGCCCGTGCGGCTGAACCTCAGGCACCGGATGCGGGTCGAGTCCGTGGTGGACGAGGCGCCTGGCGTGGTCTCCGTGCTGATCAGCGGGCGGCGGCTGCACCGGCTCGGTGCCCAGGCGGGCCAGTTCTTCCGCTGGCGGTTCCTCACCAAGGGCCTGCGCTGGAGCGCCAATCCGTACTCCCTGTCCGCCCCTCCCCGCCCTGATCTGCTGCGTATCACCGTCAAGGCCGTCGGCAAGCACAGCACGGCCCTGTCCGAACTTCAGCCCGGGACGCGGGTCTGGGCGGAGGGTCCGTACGGCGCGATGACCGCCGGCCGGCGGAGCCGGAACAAGGTGCTGCTGATCGCCGGCGGAGCCGGCATCACGCCACTGCGGGCGCTGTTCGAGACGCTGCCCGGCGGTCCCGGGGATCTGACCCTGCTCTACCGGGCCGGCAAGACCCAGGATCTGGCGCTGTGGAGCGAACTGCGGGAGATCGCGGACGCCCGCAGCGCGCGGCTGATGTACGCCGTGAACGGGCCGGACGGGGCGCGGCCCGAGATCACGACCGAGCGCCTCACACAGGTGCTGCCCGACATCGATCAGCACGACGTCTACCTCTGCGGGCCGCCCGGTCTGGCCGAGGAGTCGTACAACGCACTGCGCGCGGCGGGCGTGCCCTCCCGCCGTATCCACCACGAGTCGTTCGAGATGTGAGGCCGTCCCTTGAAGAGGAAACATCCGCTGCGCCGGATCATGATCGGCATCGCAGGCACCACGTCGGCCGTCGTCCTGCTGCTCGCACTGAAGCAGCCGGGCACCTCGGTGGCCGGCTCCTCGTCGCAGGCCGGCGGCGTGCCGCCGGCCGCTTCGGCGTCCGCGGGGAGCGGGCTGGAGGCAGCCGGCGGTCAGACGGTACTGGGGGACGTGGCCGAGACCCAGTACGGGCCGGTACAGGTCCAGCTGACCCTGAGCGACGGCAGGATCACCGCGGCCACGGCCGTGAAGGCTCCCGGCTCGGACGCCAACAGCCGGAAGATCGCCGCCAGCGCCGTACCCAAACTCAACCAGGCCGTCGTCGCCGCGCAGAGCGCACAGATCGACGCCGTCTCCGGCGCCACGTACACGAGCCAGGGCTACATCAAGTCCCTGCAGAGCGCCATCGACAAGGCCGAGGCGGCGGGGGCGGAGGAGAACAGCTCCGGGGAGGGAGCCGGCGCAGGGGCCGCATTGCCCGGACCGGACGCAGGGGCCGGCACCGGCGGGTCAGGGGCCGGGTCCGGCACGGGCGACGCCGACGCCGGGTCCGGAGATGCCTCGGGCACCGGCGGGGTCGGGGGCTCGGAGCCCGCGGCGCCCAAGACGGTTGTCGGCGCTGTGGCGAGCACCCAGTACGGCGATGTCCAGGTGCGGATCACCGTCAGCGGCGGCAGGATCACCGCGGCCGACGCCGTCAAGGCACCCGACTCGGACGCCAACAGCCGGAAGATCGCCGCCAGGGCCGTGCCCGAGCTCAACCAGGCCGCCGTCGCCGCGCAGAGCGCACAGATCGACGCCGTCTCCGGCGCCAGCTACACGAGCGAGGGCTACATCAAGTCCCTGCAGAGCGCCATCGACAAGGCAGGTCTGTGAAGGCCGACGGGGCGCGGCTGCGCCATGTCGAGCACTCGATGGGCACGGTGTTCTCGTTCGACGTCCGCGTCGCCGCCGAGAGCGACACCTCACGGGTACAGGCCGCACTCGCCGCCGCCGTGGGGAGCCTGCACCACGCCGACGAGACCTTCTCGACGTATCGCGAGGACAGCCAGCTGAGCCGGCTGTCCCGGGGCGAACTCTCACTCGGCGACTGCGTCCCGGAGATGGCCGAGGTGCTCCAGGGATGCGAGGAGGCCGAGGCCGAGAGCGAAGGATGGTTCACCACCCGGTACGCGGGCGGTCTCGACCCGACCGGCCTGGTCAAGGGCTGGGCCGTGCAGCGCGCGGTGCGCATGCTCGCCTCCTCCGGCGCGGATGCGGTCTGCCTGAACGGCGGCGGGGACATCCAGCTGTACGGCGGCCCTTGGCGCGTGGGAGTCTCCGACCCTCTGCGTCCCGGAGGACTGGCAACGGTGATCGAGGCTCACCGGAGTCTGGCCGTGGCCACATCGGGTCCTGCTGAGCGCGGCTGCCACATCCTCGACCCGCACACCGGGCGGCCACCGGCCGCCGGCATCGCCTCAATGACCGTCGTCTGCCCCGGGCTCACCCGGGCGGACGTCCGCGCGACGGCCGCGTATGCGATGGGCGACCGGGCCCGCGCATGGCTGGAGGAGCTGCCCGACACGGAGGGCTTCGCGGTCACGGCCGACGGCAGCACGTGGCAGACCAGCGGGTTCGCCCGCCATACGGCGAAGCTGGCGGCATGAGGCGGGGACGCTGTCGCCCGTCCGGCCTGATGACCACCCTGTCGTGAACCCCGACTGCGCCGGTTTGTTCGGGCCCGGCGGGCGGACCGCGTGCTCAGCCCGCGGCGCCCGACAGCCCCGAGGGGCAGCCTGCCGCTGGACCGCCCGGCCGCTGAGGACGGTCGGGCCTTGGCCGCACGCGCCGGGTCACCCGTGGCGTGTGCGGCGCGAAGTGCTCACGCGCCCGGGATCGACCACGTGCGGCAGCAGGAGCGAGGCGAAGAGGGCAGCCTCGGGACAGGCGACCGCCGGCTTGAGTTCGGCCGATCCGAGCTCTTGCTGCATGGCGGCCGGCCTTGACCTTGCGACGACCACCCGGTTTCGTTGGCCTGCCGCCGCGGACCGTTCCGGCGGCACGGCGGTCGCACGGCCCGTCGGACCCGACGGCCCGGCCCGGCGGCCGGCCTTGACCTTGCGACGACCACCCGGTTTCGTTGGCCTGCCGCCGCGGACCGTTCCGGCGGCACGGCGGTCGCACGACCCCTCGGACCCGACGGCCCCGCCCGTCGACGCGTCGGCCACTCTCCGTCCTGACGGACCCGACGACCCGCCCGCCGTCCCGTGCGGTCACCCGCCCCGGACCGTCCGGCCCGAGGCGGAGGAACTGTTCCGCACGCGGACAGCCGCAGGGCGGGGCAGGCCCCGCCGGCCCCGGCCGGGGTGCCCTGTCAGCGGTCGTTCTGGGCCAGGCGCAGCAGATGGTCCGCGAGCGCCTGTCCGCCCTGGGGATCACGGCTGATCAGCATCAGCGTGTCGTCGCCCGCGATCGTGCCGAGGATGTCGTGGAGTTCGGCCTGGTCGATGGCCGAGGCCAGGAACTGGGCCGCGCCCGGCGGCGTACGCAGGACCACGAGATTCGCCGAGGCCTCCGCGGAGATCAGCAGTTCACCGGAGAGGCGCCGCATGCGCTCCTCCTTGGCCGACTCACCGAGCGGGGCCTGCGGGGTGCGGAAGCCGCCCTCACTGGGTACCGCGTAGATCAGCTCGCCGCCGGTGTTGCGGATCTTCACCGCACCCAGCTCGTCGAGGTCGCGGGAGAGCGTCGCCTGGGTGACGTTCAGCCCGTTGTCCGCGAGGAGCTTCGCCAGCTGGCTCTGGGAGCGCACCGGCTGCCGGTTGAGGATGTCCACGATCCGGCGGTGGCGAGCCGTGCGCGTCTGCGGTACGGCCGGGCCGCTGTGCTCGGTGTCCTGGCCCTCGGTCATCGTCGTCTCATTCTCCGGGTCGCCCTTCGCCGTCGCTCGCACTGCTCGTCTGGAGGATGCCTGGAAGCGCCCCGAGGAACGCATCCACCTCCGCGTCCCCGATCGTCAGCGCGGGCATGAGCCGTACGACATCGGGCGCGGGGGCGTTCACCAGGAAGCCGGCATCCTGGGCCGCCTGCTGCACCTGGGGTGCGTGCGGCCCGGTGAGCACGATACCCAGCAGCAGACCACTGCCACGGACATGGGAGACCAGCGGGTGTCCCAGACCCTCGATTCCGTCGCGCAGTTTCTCGCCGAGCCGCTTGACCTCGTCGAGCAGGCCGTCGGTGGCAAGGGTGTCGATGACGGCGAGACCGGCGGCACAGGCCACGGGGTTGCCGCCGAACGTGGTGCCGTGCTGACCGGGCTTCAGCAGCTCGGCGGCCTCGCCGAAGACCACGGTGGCGCCGATGGGAAGACCGCCGCCGAGTCCCTTGGCGAGGGTGACGACATCGGGCTCGACGCCCTGGTGCGCCTGGTGTTCGAACCAGTGGCCGCAGCGGCCGATGCCGGTCTGCACCTCGTCGAGGACCAGCAGGGTGCCGGTGGCCCGGGTGATCTCCCGGGCCGCCTCCAGATAGCCCTTGGGCGGGACGACCACGCCGTTCTCGCCCTGGATAGGCTCGATGATCACCAGCGCCGTCTCCTCGGTGACGGCGGCCCGCAGCGCCTCGGCATCGCCGTAGGGGACGTGCGTGACCTGGGCCGGCAGCGGCAGGAACGGCTGCTGCTTGGCGGGCTGGCCGGTGAGCGCGAGGGCGCCCATGGTGCGGCCGTGGAAGCCACCGGCGGTGGCGACCATGTGCGTACGGCCCGTCAGCCGGCCGATCTTGAAGGCGGCTTCGTTGGCCTCGGCGCCCGAGTTGGCGAAGAAGACGCGGCCGGGGCGGCCGAACAGCTGGATCAACCGCTCGGCGAGCGCGACGGGCGGCTCGGCGACGTACAGGTTGGAGACATGGCCGAGGGAGGCGATCTGGCGGGTGACGGCCTCGACGACGGCGGGGTGGGCGTGGCCGAGCGCGTTCACGGCGATGCCGCCGACGAAGTCGGTGTACTCGGTGCCTTCCGCGTCCCAGACCCTGGCGCCCTCACCACGGACGAGGGACAGTTTCGGCGTGCCGTAGTTGTCCGTCATCACGCCCTGCCAGCGCTGCGTGAGTTCCTCGTTGCCGCTCATCAGTCCCCCTGTCCGTCCGGCACGACCATCGTGCCGATGCCCTCGTCGGTGAAGATCTCCAGCAGGATCGAGTGCTGGACCCGGCCGTCGATCACGCGGGCGGTGTTGACCCCGTTGCGTACGGCGAACAGGCAGCCCTCCATCTTGGGGACCATGCCGCTGGAGAGGTCGGGCAGCAGCTTCTCGAGTTGCGTGGCGGTGAGCCGGCTGATCACTTCGTCGCTGTTCGGCCAGTCCTCGTAGAGGCCCTCGACATCGGTGAGGACCATGAGGGTCTCCGCGCCCAGCGCCGCAGCGAGTGCCGCAGCAGCCGTATCAGCATTGACGTTGTAGACATGTCCGTCGTCCTGTGAGCGGGCGATCGAGGAGATGACCGGGATACGTCCGTCGGTGAGCAGCGCCTCGATGGCGCCCGTGTCGATCTCGGTGATCTCGCCGACCCGGCCGATGTCGACCAGCTCGCCGTCGATCTGCGGCTGGTGCTTGGTGGCGGTGATGGTGTGGGCGTCCTCGCCGGTCATACCGACGGCGAAGGGGCCGTGCTGGTTGAGCAGGCCGACGAGCTCGCGCTGGACCTGGCCGGCCAGCACCATGCGTACGACATCCATGGCTTCGGGTGTGGTGACCCGCAATCCTGCCTTGAACTCGCTCACCAGCCCGTGCCGGTCGAGCTGGGCGCTGATCTGCGGGCCGCCGCCGTGCACCACGACGGGCTTGAGGCCGGCATGGCGCAGAAAAACGACGTCCTGCGCGAAGGCGGCGTTCAGCTCCTCGTCGATCATGGCATTGCCGCCGAACTTGATGACGACGGTCTTGCCGTGATGACGGGTCAGCCAGGGCAGCGCCTCGATCAGGATCTCGGCCTTGGGCAGCGCGGTGTGCTTCCGCGTCGTGTTCGTCATGAGCTGTAGGCGCTGTTCTCGTGGACGTAGTCGGCGGTGAGGTCGTTGGCCCAGATGACGGCGGACTCGGACCCGGCGGCCAGGTCGGCGGTGATCTTCACCTCGCGGTAGCGCATGTCGACCAGCTCCCGGTCCTCGCCGACGCTGCCGTTCTTGCAGACCCAGATGCCGTTGATGGCGACATTGAGCTGGTCGGGGTCGAAGACGGCCTGGGTGGTGCCGATGGCGGAGAGCACTCGGCCCCAGTTGGGGTCCTCACCGTGGATGGCGCACTTGAGGAGGTTGTTGCGGGCGATGGAGCGGCCCACCTCGACGGCGTCGTCCTCGGTCGCGGCGTTGATCACCTCGATACGGATGTCCTTGCTCGCGCCCTCGGCGTCACCGATCAGCTGCCGGGCCAGGTCGTCGCACACGGTCCGCACGGCCTGGGCGAACTCCTCGTACCGCGGCGTGATCTCGCTCGCTCCGGAGGCCAGCAGCAGCACGGTGTCGTTGGTGGACATGCATCCGTCCGAGTCCACCCGGTCGAAGGTCGTCCGGGTGGCGTCCCGCAGCGCCTTGTCGAGGGTGGCCGGTTCGAGGTCGGCGTCGGTGGTGAGGACGACGAGCATGGTGGCGAGGCCGGGGGCGAGCATGCCGGCGCCCTTGGCCATGCCGCCGACGGTCCAGCCGTCCCCTGTGGCGACGGCGGTCTTGTGGACCGTGTCGGTGGTCTTGATGGCGATGGCGGCCTTCTCGCCGCCGTGCTCGCTGAGCTGGGCGGACGCCTTCTCGATGCCCGGCAGAAGCTTGTCCATCGGCAGCAGGACGCCGATCAGGCCGGTGGACGCGACCGCGACCTCGCCGGCGCTGTGGCCCAGCACATCGGCGACCTTCTCGGCGGTGGCGTGGGTGTCCTGGAAGCCCTTGGGCCCGGTACAGGCGTTGGCGCCACCGGAGTTGAGGACCACGGCGGTCACCTCGCCGCCCTTGAGGACCTGCTCCGACCACAGGACGGGCGCGGCCTTGACGCGGTTGGAGGTGAACACGCCCGCGGCGGCGCGACGGGGCCCGTTGTTGACCACGAGGGCCAGGTCCGGATTCCCGCTCTCCTTGATCCCGGCAGCGATGCCGGCCGCGGTGAATCCTTTCGCTGCGGTCACGCTCACTGTGCTTCTCCGTTCTCTCCCGGAGCTGACGCCTGGGAGGTGCCCCCGTCTCCGCCCGCGCGGCTCCGGGATGTGGGCATCGTCATCGACTGCGGACCGGTGGCTGCGCGCGCGTCGCTCACGGGGCAACACCGGTCATGGGAAGACCTGCGCTCTCGGCGAACCCGAGGGCGATGTTCATGCTCTGCACCGCGCCGCCGGCGGTGCCCTTGGTGAGGTTGTCGATGGCGCTGATCGCGATGATGCGACCGGCGGCCTCGTCGTGGGCGACCTGGATCTGCACGGCGTTCGATCCGTAGACGGACGCGGTCGCCGGCCACTGTCCCTCGGGCAGGAGGTGGACGAACGCCTCGTCCGCCAGCGCCTTCTCGTACGCGGCCCTCACGTCCGCGGCCGTCGTGCCCGGCTTCGCCTTGGCGGAGCAGGTGGCGAGGATGCCGCGGGCCATGGGCGCGAGCGTGGGCGTGAAGGACACGGTGACCGGCTCCCCCGCGGCCGCGCTCAGGTTCTGGATCATCTCGGGGGTGTGCCGGTGACCTCCGCCGACGCCGTACGGAGTCATGGAGCCCATCACCTCGGACCCGAGCAGATGCGGCTTGAGCGCCTTGCCGGCACCCGAGGTGCCGGACGCGGCGGTGATCACGGCCTCGGCCTCGGCGAGTCCGGCCGCGTACGCCGGAAAGAGCGCGAGCGAGACGGCGGTGGGGTAACAGCCGGGGACCGCGATGCGCTTGGACCCCTCCAGCGCGCTGCGGGCACCCGGCAGTTCGGGGAGGCCGTACGGCCAGGTACCGGCGTGCGGGGAGCCGTAGAACCGCTCCCAGTCACCCGCGTCCTTCAGCCGGAAGTCGGCGCCCATGTCGATGACGAGGACGTCGTCGCCGAGCTGCTCCGCGACCGCGGCGGATTGGCCGTGCGGCAGGGCGAGGAAGACGACGTCATGGCCCGCGAGTGCCTCGGGGGTGGTCGGCTCGAGCACCCGTCCGGCGAGCGGGAGCAGATGGGGCTGGAGACCGCCGAGCAGGCGGCCCGCGTTGGAGCCACCGGTCAGGGCGCCGATCTCGACCTGGGGGTGGGCGAGGAGCAGCCGGAGCAATTCCCCGCCCGCGTAGCCGCTGGCCCCTGCCACTGCTGCTCGTACCGTCATCGGACCTCCTCCTCGATGGCATGACTATACGCAACCATGCAGATCTATGCAATCACGCCGCCGACCGTCTCGGCGAGGCCGCTGTGACCGAGACGCTTGGTTGACGGGCGAGCGCGCCCGTGGCGGATCTTGGTCCCGTAACGCCGTTCTTGGTCCCGTAACGCCGCGTGGTGATCAGTTCCGAAGCGTGGCCCTGTTGCCGGTCGGGGGGTGCCGCTGTGGAGCTCGTCCTGGCTCAACCTGGTCGAGCGGTGGTTCGCCGCGCTCACCTGCAAGAAACTCCGGCGCAGCGTCCACGGCTCCGTCCCCGCCCTCGAACGCGACATCCGCGCCTGGATCAAGGACCGGGACACCGGCCCCCGCCCCTACGTAGGGCACAAGACCGCCGGGCAGATTCTCGACAGCCTCGCCAGTCACTGCCGCCGCATCAACGGCCCAGGACACCAGGGCCGGCGCCGCGACCTTTTACGACGCGGTCGGGGGCGTTCGTGGCGCGGGTCAGATGGTGAGAGCGGGCCAGGGGACGTCGGTCTCGACGGGGGCGGTGTAGTCGACGCCGGGGACAGAGAAGCCGTAGAGGCGGCGGACTTCGTCGCTGAACCAGTCGAGGTCGGCGAGTTCCGGGATGGTGTCACTGGTGGCGGTGCTCCAGCGTTCGGCGACGGCGTTCTGCACGGCGGGGGCAAGTTCCCAGGTGTCGAGGCGGACCCGGCCCTCGTCGTCGAGGTCGAGGGGCCGGGCGCCGGTCAGTTGGTCCCACAGCTCCACCAGTTGACCGATCGGGGCCACCATGGCGTCGCCGAGGACGCCGCGCAGCAGCCCGACGTACAGGGCGATGCCGGGGACGGCGGTGGAGGACTGGGTGACGGCAGCGGCGTTGACCGAGGTCACGGCCCGGCCGCCCACGGTCTTGCCGAGGCGCTCGTCCAACGTACGTGCGGTGGCTTCCAGATGGGACTTTGCGGCGCCGATGGTGCCCTGCCGGTAGATCGCCGCAGTGAGTGGCGAACCGATGTAGGACAGGGCGGCGGTGGCGAAGCCGTCGGCGAGCAGGGACCGGTCGGCCAGGAACGTGATCCACCGTTCCCAGTCGGTGCCGCCCATCACCGCCACGGTCTGCTCGATGTCGTCGCCCTCGGCCGGCGCGATGGTGACCTCCCTGACCTCCGGGGCACCGTACTCGTCGAAGACGAGAGTCTTGGTGGTGTACGGCGAGCCGACCGGCTTGAGGACCGAGGCATACACGGTGCCGATGTCCGGGTCGGTGCGGCGAGGCGCGGCCACCGAGTAGATCAGGAAGTCGAGCCGCCCCCCGAACCGCTCGGCGAGGAGGTCGGCAACCTGCTCCTTCATCGCGTCACCGAACGCATCGCCATTGAGGAAGACCATGTCCCGCCCGTGCTGTTGGGCGAGCCGGGCGGTGGCGGCGGTGCGATACCAGCCTGCCGTGCCGGTGCGCCGCGCGGGCGCCTTCTCGAAGCACACACCGATGCCACGGATACCGACACGGGCCAGGCCCGCGATCGTAGCGGCCAGGCCATACCCGGCGGACGAGCCGACGACCAGGGCCACCGGCCCGTCGCCCCCGGCGGTGAGGGGGGCGGGGACGGCCTGCCACATCTCGTCCACCAGCTGTCGGCAGCCGCCAGGATGGGAGTCGAGGAACAGGAAGCCCCGGCTCTTGGGCGCAATGACGCGTTCGCTCACGGTGTGGTGTCCCAGGTCTCGTCACGGGCAAGGACGCGGCGGCCGCCTCGGCCACCCCGCCCTGCAAGTCTGCGGCCGTGCGGAAGAACACGGTGATCTTGACCGGCACAACGATGTCCAGCCGGGCTTGGAGGATTCCCACTAGCTCCGGCCGGGACAGCCGACGGCACCCAAGGTCCTACCCCGCGGAACAGGACCGGACCTGCCGACCGGCAGGAAGGTCGCGGTGAACCTCTGTTCAGCGTCGGCGAGTTGCGCACGCGTCACATCAATCCGTGGCCCTACGGATGACACAAGATCGCCGACCAGATCCTCGAAAGCCTCCTCGGTGCCGGTTCAGATACCGGTCGCTCGGGCCGAGCGGGGCTGAGTGCGCAGGGCAGGCAGCCGGGCACAGTCTTCAGATTCGGCCAGGCCCTCGCCCAGGGCCAGGAGCGAAAGGAGCTGCACCGGGCTGCCGGCTGTGGCCGCAGCCTCCAGTTTGTGGTGGCCGTCGAGGAGGAAGTGCGTCAGGCCCCAGTGCTGGTAGTGGTCGGCCGGCAGGCCGACGGCGGGTTCACACACATCCAGTGTGGAGACCGCCACAGCCGTCGGGACCGTTCCCCGGCCCATGAGTTCGACGTACTCCTCGACACGCTCCCTCGCGTTCCACGCCGGGGGAACCATGGGCACGACGAACTCATAGAGGTGAGCGGAGGCGTCGACTGCGGTCTCGAAGGTCCGGTAGTACGGCGTGTGCGGGTATTCCGGGAGGCCCCAGAACTGGTCGAGCCCCCACGTGGCCACCTGCTCGCCGCTGAAGTAGTCGCCTTCCTGGCCGGGGACAACCAGACGGGGCTCCACGCGGAGCAGCACCGGAAGGTACTCGCCCTCCGGCAGCAATGTACGGAACGCATCGATCACGCCGCCGTCGTCCGGATCGGCCAGTGCGCCGGTGAGCCGCTCCTGCACGCTCTCCAGCGACAACTTCTGCCTGGCGGTCTCCAGCCGGCGGAACAGCAACGGGCACGTTCCGCACCAGAAGCTGAGTTCGAAGGTGGGTTCCCCGTCGACCACGAGCAATCTGCGCCCCGGCCCGCCCCGGGCCTCCCGCTGCTCCGCCTCGAAGCGCAGCCGCGCCTCCGGGGCCGGGACGCCGAGCCTGCGCGGCTCGCCCAATTTGATCATCACGGACCGACCGTATGGGACGCTGCGGATCGGCACCGACCACTGAGCGCGCATCTGACCGGCCGGGGGCCGACTTCGGCACTCAGTCACAAGGCCGCGAAGCTGAAGGCGGAGGTCACAGCGCCCTCTCGTTGAGCGCCTCCCGGCCCCACCCGGAAGGCGCTCAGCCCAGGACCCGCTGCAACATGACTCAGACCAGTTCGGGCTGCGGTTCGCGTCGCGGTTCCGGCAGATGCGCCGACGCGGCCTTCCGTTCCCACAGCTTGGTGGTCCGTACGTAGCCGTAGATCACCGAGGTCATCGCCAGAATGAGCAGCGGCCCGAACACCCACGGATGTCCGGCCATCTCCACCGACAGATAGCGATACGACGCCAAGAGCGCAGCGAAGACCGCGGCGCCGTAGACGACCAGTTGGATTCCCGCCCGGTCCCAGCCGCGGTCGAGCGAGCGCAGCGCCGCTTCGATCGTGAGCGTGAACACCACGCCGGCGACGATGTCCGCGCCGTAGTGGTAGCCGAAGCCCAGCGTTGCGCCGAGCGTGGCGACCAGCCAGAACGCGCCCAGGAATTGCAGAGCCCGCGGGCCCTTGCGGGAATGAATGAAGATCGCGGTGGCCCACGCCGTGTGCAGGCTGGGCATGCAGTTGCGCGGGGTGATCTCGTCGAAGGGCATCGGGCGCGGGGTACCGATCGGCGGCGGTGTGTCCGGCCACAGGTTGGCCATCGCCCACTGCCCCCCGTCGGCGCCGTAGGCGAAGACCGGTCCGACCACCGGGTAGATCATGTAAATACCCGGCCCGAGCAGGCCGATGACCAGAAAGGTGCGCACCAGATGATGGCCCGGGAAGCGGCGCTCGACCGCCACGTTGCGCAGCTGGTACAGCGCGACGATGACCGCGGCCACCGCGAGCTGAACGTAGACCCAGTCGAGAACGTGGGCGCCGACATTGCCGGTGGCCGCGACGATCCGGCCTACCATCCACGACGGGTCACCCAGCGCGTGATCGGCGGTTGCCACGTACTGGTCGAGCACCGTCGGGCGGGTCTTCGACGTGATCAGCAGCCAGGTGTAGCCGGTCTTACGGCCGGCCACCAGCAGCAGGGCCAGTCCGACGCCTTTCAGCAGCAGGGCACGGTCCCGGCCGGTGCGGCGCGTGACGGCGATGACGGCACAGGCCAGAGTCACCCACAACGCGCCGTTGCCGACCATCATCTTGGCGTCGACCGCCCACCGCACGAGCCAGAAGACGCCGTCGATGCCGATCGCGGCGCCGACCGCGATGAATCGCTGCCGCCAGGTGAGCACCACCATCATCAACGCCATACTGGCGTACAACACCGTCCCCGATTGGGGAGCGAAGATCACCTCTCGCGCCTGGGTGGTGATCGGCCCCGACACGCCGTACCGACGCGCGGCAATCTCCAGTGCAATGAGGAATCCGAGGGCCACCGCACTCACCGCGACCCACAGCATGACGCGTGGTTGACGCCACCCGGCCAACCTAATTCTGCCGCCTATTCGCGAAAACACCCGCGTTACCCTAGATGTCAATTTTTCAGCCGATTTGTCATATTTCAATGTGATCGTTGTGAGCTCGAACATGTTAGCGGAGCAGGCGGGTTTCGCCGATCACAGGTACGCCGAATTCAGCGTTCGGCTCCCTTTGCCCGCAACCACGGCGGACATGGAACGCCGCGTTGAGGGGCGTTCGCTGTGGAGGTCGGCGGCCGCCCCCGGGGCGGCGCCTCCGCACGAAGCTGCGGCTCCACGGCCGACGGACGAGCCTGGCCGCCCCAACCACGCCCGCGATGGTCCCTGTCCTCCTGCACGGTTGGAATCACGCCCGGCAGCGCTGTCTCGCGGGACGGTGACCGGCGCGTGGGGCCGGGACGTTCTGGCGGCAAATTCGTGTGCTTCGGTGGGCAGGGCCGCGTTATGGTCGCCCGCATGAACGTCAACGGCCCGAGCACCACCGCAACCGCGCGAGCGACCAGCTCGCCGGTTGCCGCCGCCTGACTTTCCCCTCTCCCCGGCGACCGGAAACGGTCCGTCGGTAGTGCCGTGGCGCCCCTGTCTTCGGTCGGACGACTGAACGGTCCCGTTCTCCGGTGCCTCCCCCGCTGTGATGCGAAGGAGTCATCCCGTGAACACGGAACAGCTCGTCAGGACGTTCGTCGAGTACTTCGAAGAACGTGACCATCGCCGGATCGTCGGCTCGACGCTGCTGCCACCACCTGGCGACCCCGTGCTCTTCACCACCTCCGGCATGCACCCCCTCACTCCGTACCTGGAGGGCCGCCCCCATCCGCTGGGCAGGCGGCTGGTCAACGTGCAGCGCTGTCTGCGCACCACGGACCTGGAGGAGATCGGCGACGCCACTCACCTGACGGTCTTCGAGATGCTCGGCACCTGGTCGCTGGGCGACTACGGAGGCCCGCTCAGTCTCGACTGGGGATACGGGCTGCTCACCGAGGGACTCGGTATCGATCCTGGCCTGCTGCACGCCACCGCCTATGCCGGCGACGACCGGACCGGACCGGACACCGCTTCGCTTCAGCTGTGGCAGGACCGCGGCGTCCCCGTTGAACTCACCGTGGAGGACAACTGGTGGTCCAACGGACCTGTCGGACCGTGCGGTCCCGACTCGGAGATCTTCTTGTGGAGCGGTGACTGCCCGCCGCGGTCGACACCCACCCGCGACGACCGGTGGGTGGAGGTGTGGAACCACGTGATGATGAGCCACCACCGGCTCGACGACGGTTCCCTCGTGCCTCTTCCCCAGCGCAACGTCGACACCGGACTCGGCCTGGAGCGGCTGGCCTCACTGCTCCAAGGCAAGTCGTCCGTATTCGAGTGCGACGTTTTCGACCCCTGGCGCCGCCTCGTGCCGACCCTGTGGCCCCTGGAAGAACCGTCGCTGCGTCTGGTCTGCGACCACCTGCGCTCGGCCGTCGTGGTGCTCGGCGACGGCGTGCGCCCGGCCAACACCGGACGGGGCTACGTGCTGCGACGCCTGGTGCGACGAGTGCTCACCGTGCTGTGGCGGGACGATCCCTCGCGTGGTGTCGAAGACCTGCCGAACGAACTGGTGCAGCACACCCTGGACCACTTCCGGCAGGACATGCGTCCAGGCGACGTGCTTCGGATGTTGCTCGAGGAGGAGCGCCGGTTCCGTCGGCTCCTGGAGCGCGGCCGCCAGGTGCTCGCCCGACCCCGGTTCCAAGGCCCGCTGACCGAGGAGGACTTCCACTACCTCCACGACACCCATGGTCTGCCACGCGACCTGGTCACGAGCCTGCGGCAGGGGTGACGACACAGGTGCAAGCGGGCTCGGCAGGACAGGCAGCCATGGAGGAGGCGCCGCCGGCTAGGGTCGCTGCAGCAGTCCCCTCTCCAGGGCCACCACCACCGCCCGCGTCCGGTCGTTCACGTCGAGCTTGGCGAACAGGCGCAGGAGATGGGTCTTGACCGTGGCCTCCGTGATGACGAGGCGTTTGCCGATCTCGGCATTGGTCAGGCCGTCGGCCACGGCGTTGAGGACGTCGGTCTCGCGTGCGGTCAGCGGCTCCTGCGCCGGGCGGCGCATGCGCGCGATCAGCTTCTCGGCCACACGGGGGGCGAGGACGGTCTCGCCGCGTGCCGCTGAGCGGATCGCGTCGGCGAGCTGTTCGCGGGTCGTGTCCTTGAGGAGATAGCCGATGGCGCCGGCCTCCACTCCGCGCTCGATGTCCTGGTCGGTGTCGTATGTCGTCAGGATCAGGACCCGGGTGTGCGGGTATCGGGCGACGATTTCGGCTGTCGTCCCCACACCGTCGAGCACCGGCATCCGCAGGTCGATGAGCGCGACATCGGGGTCGTACCGCTCGACGAGTTCGAGGGCCGCCCTGCCGTCTCCCGCCTCCCCGACGATCTCGATGCCTTCCTCACCGGCGAGCAGGGCAATCACGCCCGCCCGCATCACGGTGTGGTCGTCCACGACGACCACCCGGACTCGTCCGCCGGTCATCCTGTCACCCCCCTCCCCTTGTCGCTGTCCTCGTCGCCGTCCTTCGGCGTCTCCATGGGAAGCACCGCCAGGACCCGCGTGCCGTCGCCGACCGAGCTGGTGACCATCAGCCGGCCGCCCAGTTCCGCCAGGCGTTTGCGCATCCCGTCGAGCCCGAAACCCGTCGATTCCTCCGGGACGAGACCGGTGCCGTCGTCGGTGACCTCCAGCTCCACCCGGTACGGCCGGAGGGTCAGGATCACCCCGACCGTGGACGCGTGCGCGTGTTTGCGGACGTTGGCCAGGGACTCCTGGGTACAGCGCAGCAGCGCGATCCGGGTCTGCTGGTCGCACGCCACGTCCGCCAGGTCGGCGATCACCGTGAGCCCCGTGTCCTCCGCGAAGCGGTCGAGGATGCGGCGCAGTGTCTGCGCCACGGAGCCGGCCGCCGCCCCGCCCTGTTGCTGTGCCGAGCCCACCAGCTCCCGTGCCTCGGCGAGGTTCTCACGGGCCGTCGACTCGATCGAGCGCAGTTGCTGGGCGCTGCGTGCCGGATCGGAGGCGAGTCCCGCCCGGGCCGCCTCCGCGAGCACGACGATCGACGCGAATCCCTGCGCAAGGGTGTCGTGGATGTCCCGCGCCATCCGCTCCCGTTCGTCCGCCGCCCCCTGACGCTTGTGCGCCTCGGAGAGCTCCGCCTGAGTCCGCCCCAACTCGACGATCAGTCGGGCCCGTTCGGTGCTCTGCGCGACCACCGAGTGCGCCCACAGCCCGATCAGGACCCCCACGGCCACGACGATCAGGGTGGACACCAGCGTCTCGCTGAAGAACTCCAGTGACCAGCCCTGCCGGGACCAGCTCCCCGCCAGCGTCGCGGCGGCCGCCAGCCCCAGGAACCCCATGGAAGCCCTGGGGGTCCGCCCGAACATCCAGTAGTGCGGCAGCGTCACCATGAACAGTGCCGCATAGCTGCTGCGCAGGTACGCAAGCCCGCCGAGCGCGAGCACGAGCACGGTGAGATAGACGTGCGGCCGTACGACGGAGTGGTCGGGGAAGCGATCCAGGAGCGCGTAGCAGAGCACCACGCAGCCGAGCATCGCGAGCGCCCAGTACCTGCTCCCGCCGGGCCGGTCCATCGCGGCGAGCCCGACCGCCATCGCGGCGAACAGTACCCAGCACACCGCGTTCCATCGGCGCAGCGAAGCGGACCAGAAGACGTCGGCGGAGGGCCCGGCAAGAGCAGTCATATCGATCAACGTACGTCAACTGCCGGTTTTCCATGGGTCGCTGCTCGGCCGGGCACGGCCGAGGCACGTCGCGCCGCACGTGACGGCCACCAGGTGGCCTCGCCGAGCAGGAGCAGGGCCGACGGCAGGATCATGATCCGGACGACGAAGGCGTCGAGCAGCACGGCCGCCGCGAGGACGAAACCGATCTGCTTCATCTCGATGATGTGCAGGAAGACGAAGCTCACGAAGACGGTCGTCATCACGACCGCGGCACTGGTGACCACGCTCGCCGACCTGCGGATCCCGTCGAGCACGGCCTGCCGCGTGGGGACACCGGCGAGCGCGGCCTCCCTGATCCGGCTGACCACGAACACCTGGTAGTCCATGGAGAGTCCGAAAAGGATCACAAAGAGGAAGAGCGGGACGCGCGACCCGATCGAACCTGTGGATCGGAAGTCCAGCAGCCCCTCGGCCCAGGTCCCCTGGAAGACGAGGACGAGCAGCCCGAGCGCGGCCGCGGCCGACAGCAGGTTCAGTACGACACCGATCAGGCCGAGCACCGCTGAACGGAAGACGTACACGGTCATCACGAACGTCACGAAGAGCAACGCCCCGAGCACCAGCGGGAGTTTGCTGTTCTGGTGGGCCGGATAGTCGGCGTACCGGGCGACGTCACCGCTGACGCCGTACTCCGCGCCCTCGATCGGGCCGACGGTGGTCGGCAGGTAGTCGTTGCGCAGGTGGTCGAGGGAGTCGTAGGCCTGAGGGGAGTTGCCGAGATGCGGCACCTTCAGCCGCAGGACGCTGGTCCGGTGGTCGGCCGATGTCGTGATCCGCGAGCCGTCGGCGAAAAGCGGGTCGCTGTCGGCGAGTTCGGCGAGCCTGCGCAGTGCCCCGTCGACCTCTTGGACGCGCGAGGCGTCGGCGCGTACGACGATGTCGTGCGTGACCCGTTGCTCAGGGAAGGCCTTGTTGAGGCGGTCGTACACCTGCATCGCACGGATCTCGCGGGAGTGTGTGTCCCGGCTCATCTCCGTGATCTTCAGCCCGGCCAGCGGAAGGGCGAGGGCGAGCAGGGCGAGGACCGAGACGCAGAGCGTGGCGAGGGGATGCCCGGCGGCGGGCCGCAGCAGCGCCGTCCAGATGCGGCCGCCACCCTCGCCGCGTGTCCACCGGGCCGGTTTCCCGCGCTCCGCCCGGCGCCGTGCCTTGCGTTCCGCCCGCTTACCGAGCACGGCCAGCAGTGCGGGCAGCGCCGTCAGGGAGCTGGCCACGGCGACCAGGACGACCACGACGGTGCCGGTGGCGAGCGAGGAGAAGATCACGTCGGAGGCCAGATACAGCGTCGCGGTAGAGGCGACGACCGCCAGCCCCGACACCACGACCGCACGGCCCGACGTGGCCGCCGCCAGCTCCACCAGCGCCTCGGTGCTCAGCCGGCCGCCGCTGCGGGCCCGCTCCTCGCGTTCCCGTTTGAGGTAGAAGAGTGTGTAGTCGACGCCGACCGCGAGACCGATCATCAGGATGACGTTCGTGCCGACCCCGGCGTCGGGGGAGAGATGCGAGGCCACCATCGACAGGCCGATCGCCGCCGCAATCGACGACAGCGCGAGCAGCAGCGGCACTGTGGCCATGACGACCGAACCGAAGACGACCAGCAGCGTGACCAGCGTGACCGGAAGCGTGATCTTCTCGGACAGCGCCAGGTCCTCGCCGCGCTGCTGTTCGACCCCCTTGCTGATGGAAGGGCTTCCGGTCTCCTCGAGCAGTAGCCGGGGGTGGGACTTCTGGACGGCCTCGGTCTGTGCGACCAGTGCGTCGACCTTGTCCTTCGCGTCCCGCTCCTCGCCCTTCAGCGCCACCTCGACCATGACGATCCGGCCGTCGCCCGACCACAGCGGGGCGGCCACGCCGGCAACCTCGGGCAGTGCCTTCATCCGGGCCGTGAGGTCCCGCGCGGCCGCTTCGGCGGCCTGCTTGTCGAGGGCGCCCGACCGGGCGGAGATCAGCACCTGCTCGGTGGAGCGGCGCTCCAGACGCCCCTCGGCCGCCATGGCCTCGGCCCGGCCTGCCTCGCCGACGCGGTAGTCCGCCGTCTTGGCGCTGCTGGTGCCGACGGCTCCACCGACGACCAGGCACAGCATCACGAACACAAGCCATCCGGCGACCGCCCGCCAGGGGTGCCGCGCACTCCGGCGCGCCATACGTACAGTGAGTGAGTTCATGCCCAAAAGTCTTGTTGAGCAGGGCAGTTGGCGGACAGAGGTGTCAGGTTGAACCTGCCGTCCACCGATCGGTGGACCCGGGGGTGGGGAAACCCCCCGCAGGCGGCCGGCCGGGCGGTGTCAGCCGCGTTCATTCGACCGGGTCGGCAGACGCCGGTCGCGGGCGGTCCCGGGCCGGTCGACGTACAGGTCGCGGGCGGCGTCGTTGAGGGAGGTGTAGCGGGTCATGTCCTGTTCGTCGGCCGACAGGGCGTCGGAGGCGCCGGAGGACGCGGTGCTGCTCACGTCGCCGAGAAGGTGCTGCCCACCGTCCCGGGGTGGGCTGCCGACAGGTGACGGCCGCCGGCAGCGCCCTGGCGTGTGCGCCGGGGTCGGGGCGCAAGGGCATCGCCTGCTCCGTCGCCTCCATCGTCACCCGGCCCCGCACGCCGCGATCGACGAGATCAGCCCAGGCGCATCGAGCCCCGCACCGGGGGCGGCAGCGGCCGACCGGGGCGGCGTCCGCTGCCGTGCGATGCTGGTGCACGTGACACTTGAGGACCTCGTCAGGCTGCGCCGCGCTCGGGACGTGATGGACCGCGACTACGCGCGGCCGCTGGACGTTCCGGCGCTGGCCGCCGTCGCCCTCATGTCGGCCGGGCACTTCTCCCGCAGCTTCCGCGCCGCTTTCGGTGAGACGCCCTACAGCTACCTGATGACCCGCCGTGTCGAGCGGGCCAAGGCGCTGTTGCGGCGGGGCGACCTGAGCGTGACGGAGGTCTGCTTCGCCGTCGGATGTACCTCACTGGGGTCGTTCAGCTCGCGCTTCACCGAGTTGGTCGGCGAGAGCCCGAGCGCGTACCGGGCCCGCCGCCACGAGGCGGGCGCCGCGATCCCGGCGTGCATGGCCAAGATCCTCACGCGACCGCCCAGGAGCGGCGAACCGGTCAGGATCGGAGAAGCGGAATCCGCCGCCGCCTCGTAGCGTCGAAGCCATGAACATCAAGCTCTCACAGTGCTTCATCGCAGTCGACGACCATGACAAGGCGCTCACCTTCTACCGCGACGCCCTCGGCCTGGAGGTGCGCAACGACGTCGCGTTCGAGGGGATGCGCTGGTTGACCCTCGGGGCGCCCGCGCAGCCGGACGTGGAGATCGTCCTCGAACCGCCGCTCGCCGACCCCAACGCCTCGCCGGCCGACAGGCAGGCGATGGCGGAACTGCTGGCCAAAGGCATGCTGCGCGGTGTGATCTTCTCCACCGACGACTGCGACGCCACCTTCGAACAGATCCGGGCCGCCGGCGGCGAAGTCCTCCAGGAGCCGGTCGACCAGCCCTACGGCGTCCGCGACTGCGCCTTCCGCGACCCGGCCGGCAACATGCTCCGCTTCACCCAGCCCCGTACGCGCTGACCCCTCATCGAAGGTCCGGTTCGCCTGCGCCTGCGACAGTGCCCGGCCGATGACTGCGGAGCCTGCAACTCAGCGGCGGGCGCAGGCGATCCGGCTCCTTGACCCGCATGCGTGATGGTGCGTCCCCGTCCGGCGGGACTCGCCAACGGAAGCGTTCAGCCCGCGCCGCCGGCGTGCGGCAGTGGCGCAAGCGGGTCGGAGCCATCCACACATGGGAACTCATGCTCGATTTCCTGCGCATCGACGTGCGCCCGTGACGGTGGCGGCCGACCCTGAACACAAGGGGTCCCGCTGAGCAGCGCCCGGCTCGCACTCCTGGCCGGCGCATGAGCTCGGACCGAACTGGAAGGTGCACGTCGCAATGAAGACACCCCCGATCGTTTCGCTGCAGGACTGGGAGGCCGCGCGCGAGCAGCTGCTTGTGGAAGAGAAGGAGTTGACCCGCGCCCGTGACGCACTGGCCGCCAAGCGACGGCGGATGCCGTGGCTGGCGGTGGAGAAGGCGTACGAGTTCGACGGACCCGAGGGCAGGGCGAGCCTGCTCGACCTGTTCGAGGGGCGCCGTCAGCTGATCGTCTACCGCGCCTTCTTCGAGCCCGGGGTGTTCGGCTGGCCTGACCACGCTTGCCGCGGCTGCTCCATGGTCGCTGACCACGTCGGCCACCTTGCCCATATGAACGCCCGCGACACCACGCTCGCCTTCGTCTCGCGCGCGGCGCAGCCGGACATCGGGCGCGTGAAGGCGCGGATGGGCTGGTCGATGCCCTGGTACACGATCACCGACGAGTTCGACACCGACTTCGGCGTGGACGAGTGGCACGGCACGAACGCGTTCGTCCGCGAGGGCGACAGAGTGTTCCGCACCTACTTCATCAACGCCCGCGGCGACGAGGCGCTGGGGAGCACCTGGAGCTACCTCGACATGACTGCGCTCGGGCGGCAGGAGACATGGGAGGACTCGCCCGAGCAGTATCCCCAGACCCCGCCGTACGAATGGTGGAACTGGCACGACGAATACGGCGACGCCGAGCCGGCGGAGGAGTGGCGTGCCCAGACTCGCCGAGGCCCACGGGGCCGGAGTGACTGAGCCCTGCATCCGGCGGCCGAGCGGTCCGGTCGGCTGTGGAGGACTCACCCGGGTCGCGGCGGGCCAGGGACCGCAGGGCCCGGCGTTCTGCGGCCCATGGGGGGGCACGGGTGGGCTCAGCCGGAACCGCATGTGCCACCTCGCTGCACGCCGGTGGCCACCGTGACACCACGACGGACCGGGCCGACACTGCCGACGCAGCACCGCCGACCGCCGAGCTGACCTTGATGACGCCTACGGCGACGGCAACGGCCGACGGCTCGGCGGTGGGCGGGGGTGTGTTCTCGCTGCCGCGGAGCTTCGCCCAGGAGACAGGTGTCGCCGGGGCCGCGGGCGGGGGCGGCAGGCACTGCATGACCCACCCCCTGATCCGTGAGCCGGTGGCGTTCTGAGCGAATTCCGTCTCTGCTGTCGATCCGGCGGGAAGCCGTTCGTGTAGAGAGTGAGACAGGGGCGGGCCGGATGCCACCCCGCGGAGGAGGAGCGTCATGCAGCAGTATCTGCTCAGCATCTACCAGCCCGACGGCGAGCCGCCGGGGCCCGAGGTGCTGGATCCGATCATGCGCGATGTCGAGGCCCTGAAAGCGGAGCTCAAGGAGGCGGGGGCCTGGGTGTTCTCGGGCGGACTCCATGCGCCGAGCACGGCCACCGTGCTGCGGCTGAAGGGTGAGGAGGTGCTCACCACCGACGGCCCGTATGTCGAGGGCAAGGAGCACCTCGGCGGTTTCACCGTCATCCAGGCCCCCGATCTCGACGCGGCGCTGGAGTGGGGGCGCAAGCTCGCCCGGGCGATCACGCTCCCGATCGAGGTGAGGCCGCTGCAGCACGACCACGTCTGATGCCGTCCGGCCTGCCCGAGATGCCCGCAGCTGCGGTCGAGCGTGTCTTCCGCGAGGAGTACGGTCGCGCGGTCGCCGTCCTGGTCCGGGTCTTCGGTGACATCGACATCGCCGAGGAGGCGGTCCAGGACGCGTTCGCCACGGCCCTCGAACGCTGGCCCACGACCGGGCTGCCGCCGAGCCCCGCGGGATGGATCATCACCACCGGGCGCAACCGGGCGATCGACCGCCTTCGCCGGGAGGCGTCCCGCGCCGACCGGCACGCCCAGGCCGCCCTGCTGCATGCCCACGACCACGACGGCGAGGAGGAGGGGCCGGTGCGCGACGAACGGCTGCGTCTGATCTTCACCTGCTGCCACCCGGCGCTCGCCCCGGCCGCCCAGGTCGCCCTGACCCTGCGGCTGCTCGGCGGTCTCACCACCGCCGAGATCGCCCGGGCGTTCCTGGTCGCCGAGCCCGCCATGGCCCAGCGTCTGGTCCGCGCCAAGGGCAAGATCCGGGATGCGCGGATCCCCTACCGGGTGCCCGGCGAGGCCGAACTGCCCGACCGGCTGCCCGCCGTGCTCGCCGTGGTCTACCTGATCTTCAACGAGGGGTACGCGGCGGGCTCGGGCGACCGGCTCGTACGCGAGGACCTGTGCGTGGAAGCGGTACGCCTCGGGCGGCTGCTGGCCGCCCTGATGCCCGACGAGCCGGAGGTGACCGGTCTGCTCGCACTGATGCTGCTCACCGAGTCCCGCCGCGCGGCGCGGACGGGCCCGGGCGGCGAACTGGTGCTGTTGGCCGACCAGGACCGGGGCCGGTGGGATGCCGCTCTGATCGCCGAGGGGCACACGCTGGTACGGCGGTGCCTGCGCCGCGGGTGCCCGGGGCCGTACCAGATCCAGGCGGCGATCAGTGCCGTGCACAGCGAAGCCTCGGCGGTCGCGGAGACGGACTGGGGGCAGATCCTGCGGCTGTACGACCAACTGGCGTCGATCGCGCCCAGCCCGGTCGTGGCGCTCAACCGCGCCGTCGCGGTGGCCGAGGTCGAGGGCCCGGCCACCGCGCTCGGCCTGGTCGACGGTCTCGGCTCCGCGCTCGACGGCTTCCATGTCTTCCATGCGGTCCGCGCCGATCTGCTGGTGCGCCTGGGCCGCAGGGCGGAGGCGACGACGGAGTACGACGCGGCGATCGGGTGCGCGGGGAACGCGGAGGAGATTGCCTTCCTGCGCCGCAGGCGGGACGGGCTGCGGGAAGCACCGTAGCCCAGGAAAGGCCTCCAGGATTGCCAACAGCCTGGTGAGGAGGCCGGGTTACCCTGTCGCGCATGTCTGTTTCCCTCAGCACGGCCGCCCGCCGGCTGCTCGATGCGCCGAACCCCGCGGTGCTGGCCACCGTCCTCCCTGACGGGAGCCCTCAGACCTCCGTGGTCTGGATCGCCAGGGACGGCGACGCCCTGGTCATCTCCTCCGAGGCGGGCCGCCGCAAGGACCGGAACATCGCGGCCGACCCACGGGTGAGCGTGACCGTGTACGACCTCGAGGACCCGCTGCAGTACGTGGAGGTGCGCGGCACCGCAACGATCACCGAGGACGCGGGACGCGAGCTCGCGGTCCGGCTGGCGGAGCAGTACGAGGGCCCGGGTGCGGGCGCGGAGTACCTGGAGCTGCCGCCGGAGGTCGTACGGATCGTCATCCGCATCACGCCCGAGCGGGTGGTGGGAACGGCCGCGTGATGCCGCGCGGCCGGGGCGTCACGCCGTCGCCTCCAGGCGCAGGCTCCAGTGACCGGAGAGGCCCGTGAGGGTCACGGTCGACAGCGGGCGCACGTCCACCGCCCAGTAGGTGGCCGGCGGCAGCCTCAGGGCGTACACCAGGGCCGCTCGGACGACCGCCGGTTCGGTCACGGCGACGATGGTGCCGCCGTCGTCGGCGGGGCGGGTGTCCAGCCAGCTCCCTATGCGTCCGATGAACGCGAGCAGCGGCTCGCCGCCGTGCGGCGCCGAGCGCGGGTCGGCGAACCACGCGTCGACGGCGGCAGGCTCGCGGGCGGTCACCTCGGAGAGCGTGAACCCGCGCCAGCGGCCCATGTCGCAGTCCCGCAGCGCGGGCTGGGCCATGGGAAAGAGGCCGAGCGCCTCGCCGGTCGCCCGGCTGCGGGGGGTCGGCGAGCAGTACCGCAGCTCGGCGGCGCTCAGCGGCACAAGGGCGTGCGCGGCGAGCCGCACCTCCTGCCAGCCCACCAGGTCCAGTGGACGGTCGTCGTCGAACCGCTCGGCGAGCAGCGAAGAGCTGCGCGCGGCGGCGACCAACGTGACCCTCACACTCATGGCGTGATGGTGAACGGGAACGCCGCGCAGGTCAAGAGTCACTTGAAGGCGATCTGCAGCCAGTTCCCGGGGTTGCCGACCACCTGGAATCCGACCTTCTCGTACACACCGTGAGCGTCGTCGGTGGTGAGCAGGATCCGGTTCAGCCCGAGCGGCGCGAGATGGTCACGCACCGCGGCGACGAGGGCGGTGCCCAGGCCCGTCCCGCGGGCGGACGGGTCGACGTAGACGTCGCAGAGGTAGGCGAAGGTGGCCCCGTCCGTGATGACGCGCGCGTAGGCGACCTGCTCGCCCGAAGCTGTTTCGTACGCGCCGAAGTTGAGCGATCCGGCGATGGCGAGGTCCTGCCGCTCCCGGCTGCGGCCGAGTGCCCAGTAGGCATCGCTCGAGAGCCAGTGGTGCACCCGGGCCGCGTCGAGGCGGCCCGGGTCGGCGGAGATCGTGTAAGGGCCATGGGTCGTCTCACTCATGGCGCGACAATCGCATGACCGGTCGCCGGCTGTCACGCTCAATGATCCCGGCCGGGGGCAGGCGGCGGCCGTCGGTCGTCACGGCCGGTGTCCTGGCCCCGGGGCAGGTCAGGGGTCATGCCGGCCATTCGTCGCACGCCGTCCGCAGCCGGCGCACCCCCTCCTCGATCTCGGCCGGGCCCGCGACGCCCGCGAAGCTCAACCGGATGTGTCCGGCGGGGGGTTCGGCGCAGAAGTAGGGGCGGCCGGGGGCGACCGCGACATCCGCCCGGAGGGCGGCGGCGACAAGGGCACTCTCGTCCATGGCGTCCGGCAGGCGCAGCCACAGGTGGTGGCCGCCGGACGGGATGTGCGGCAGGGACAGTTCGGGCAGGTGCATCCGCAGTGCCGCGGTCATGGTGTCGCGGCGGCCCTTCAGCTCGGCGGCCACACGGCGCAGATGGCGGTTCCAGGCCGGGGCACCGACCAGTTCCAGGGCCGCTTCCTGGAGCGGGCGGGGGACGAAGAAGGTGTCGACGACATGGATGGCCCGCAGCCGCTCCAGCACCGGACCGCGGCCGGCGAGCATGCCCACGCGCAGGCTGGGCGAGGTCGCCTTGGTGAGCGAACTGACGTGGACGACCACTGCGTCGGGGTCGTCGGCGGCCAGGGGTCTGGGCAGCGGGCCGGCGTCCTCGTGGACCAGGCGGCGCGCGAAGTCGTCCTCGATCACGAAGGCTCCGGCTTCGCGGGCGATGCGCAGCACCTCGGGGCGGCGCTCCGGGGCGAGGACTGCACCGGTCGGGTTCTGGAACAGCGGCTGGCACACGAACACACGCGCTCCGGTGGCGCGGAACGCCGCGGCAAGGAGGTCCGGGCGCACACCGTCGGGGTCCACGGGGACGGGCACCGGTCGCAGCCCCGCGGCCCGGGCGATGGCGAGCATGCCGGGGTAGGTGGGTGATTCGACGAGGACGGGGGCGCCGGGCGGGGCGAGGGCGCGCAGCGCGGTGGTCAGGGCCGACTGGCCGCCGGCGGTGACCAGCACATCGGCCGCGCCGACGGTGCCGCCGACTCCGCGGGCGAACCACTCGCGCAGTTCGGGCAGCCCGTCGGTCGGCGGCCGGCCCCAGGCCCCGGGGCGGCGTCCCGCGCGGGCCAGCGCGCCGGCCATGGCCCGTTCCGGCTGGAGCGAGGGATGCAGGTAGCCGCCGTTGAACTCGACGACTCCCGCGGGTGGCGCGGCGAGCGTGACGAGCACGCCGGACGCGTCGACCGCGCGCGGCACGACTTCGGTCGCCGCGTCCGCGCTGAGGGTGACCTCCTGCCAGGAGGTGTCCCCCGGTGGTGGGGTGTCGGTGCGGGGCCGGGCCCGGAAGGCGCCTGCGCCGGGTCGCGTGACGACCAGACCTTCGGCGGCGAGCTGGGCGAGAGCACGGGAGACGGTGACCGGGGAGACCCGGTAGCGCTCGACCAGCGCCCGGCTGGACGGCAGCTTCCCTCCTGGCGAGTAGCGGTCCAGTTCGCTCTTCAGCGAGTTCGCCAGTTCCGCCACACTGCTACGCTCTTGCATGACAGCACAGGATAGCGCTACTCCCACCACCTCGATAGCGGTGAGCAGTGGCACCCTTCTCGCCGCGCTCGGCGTCGTCGCCTTCTCGCTGACCTTTCCGGCCACGGTCTGGGGCATGGAGAGCTTCGGCCCCTGGTCCCTGGTCGCCGTACGCAGCGTGCTTGCCGCCCTGGTCGCGGGCGGTTTCCTGCTGGCGCTGCGGGTGCCGGTCCCCCACCGCGGGCACTGGGCCCCGCTCACCGTCGTCGCAGGCGGCGTGGTGGTGGGCTTCCCGCTGCTGACGACGCTCGCCCTGCAGACCTCCACCTCCGCACACGCCGCCGTGGTGGTGGGACTGTTGCCGCTGACCACCGCGGCCTTCGCCGCCCTGCGCACCCGCCGCCGTCCCTCCCGCACCTTCTGGGCCGCGGCGCTCGCCGGTGCTGGCGTGGTGCTCGCCTTCACCGTCCAGCAGAGCGGTGGTGCGCTGCACACCGGTGACCTGTATCTCTTCGGCGCGCTGCTGGTATGCGCCGCCGGCTACACCGAGGGCGGCCGGCTGGCCGCGGTGATGCCGGGCTGGCAGGTGATCGGCTGGGCGCTGATGCTGTGCCTGCCGCTCGCCGTCGCCGGATCGGCCGTCGCGCTCGCCTACGAGCCGGTGCGCCTCGGGACGCACGGCGTGATCGGCGTGCTGTGGGTCGCGGCCGGCTCGACGTTCTTCGGTCTGTACGTCTGGTACCGGGGGATGGCGCAGATCGGGATCGCGAAGGCCAGTCAGCTTCAGCTGGCCCAGCCGCTGCTCACTCTCGTGTGGTCCGTGTCCCTGCTCGGCGAGCGGCTCTCCCCGGCTGCGCCGCTCGCCGCGGTCGCGGTGCTGGTGTGCATCGCCGTCACCCAGCGCACCGGCGGTTGAAGGGGCAAACGACCACGGGCGGAGCCGGAGGTGCAACTCGTGCCCCCGGCCGTAGACTCGAAGTCAGGCACGACCAACCTCTCCGAGGAGGTCACTCCCAGATGCAAGCGAACGTGGGCGACAAGCTGCTGATGCACGGCAGGATCGTGGGACAGCACGACAAGGTCGCCGAAGTCGTCGAGGTGCTGGGCCCTGAGGGCAACCCCCCGTTCCGCGTCCGCTTCGAGGACGGGCACGAGGCGCTGATGTCCCCCGGTCCCGACACCGTCGTACGCCACGAGCAGACCTGATCAGCTCGGGGGTCTCACCCGGGTCGGATAGTGGTCGGCGACCACCTTTGCCATCGCCCCGGTCGGGTCCGTCATGACCTCTTTCGCCGAGAAGAAGCAGTGGCCGCGGACCGTCGCGTACCGCCGGGCGAAGGTGAGGTGCCTGGACAGCTCCGCCGGATCCTGCCAGGGCGCGGGCTGACCGGGCATGCCCGCCTTGTACAGCGCTTCGCCGATGTACAGCTCGACGCCGGTCCCCCGGGCGACGTCCGCCCACCAGGGAACCAGGGCCGCATAGTCGGCGGCCTGGAAGCCGATGTTCCAGTAGACCTGCGGAACGACATAGTCGATCCAGCCCTGCCGGACCCATGTGCGGGTGTCGGCGTGCAGGTCGTCGTAGGTCTGGACACCGGCGGCCGTCGCCGAGCCGCGCGGGTCGGTCGCGGAATTGCGCCACACGCCGAACGGGCTGATCCCGAAGCGGACGCCGGGCTTGGCCTTGGTGATACGGGCGGCCATCTCGCTCACCAGCCGGTCGATGTTGCTACGCCGCCAGGAGGCCTTGTCCGGGTGTCCGGCGCCGTAGCGGGCATAGGTGGCGTCGTCCCGGAAGACCTGTCCCGCGACGGGATACGGGTAGAAGTAGTCGTCGAAGTGCACCGCGTCGACGGCGTACCGGCTGACGGCGTCCATCATCGCGTCCTGGACGAAGCGGCGGACCTCGGGGATGCCGGGGTTGTAATACAGCTTGCCGCCGTACGGCAGGATCCAGCCGGGGTGCCGCCGGGCGGGGTGGTTCGGGACCAGCAGTGAGGGGTCGGTGTGGTTCGCCACCCGGTAGGGGTTGAACCAGGCGTGCAGCTGGAGACCGCGGCGGTGGGCCTCGGTCACCGCCGTACCGAGCGGGTCCCAGCCGGGATTCCTGCCCTGGACGCCGCTCAGATACTGGCTCCAGGGCTCGTACGGGGACGGCCACAGCGCGTCCGCCGTAGGCCTCACCTGGAAGATCACCACATTCAGCCGGCGGGCGACCGCACTGTCGAGGTGGGCGAGCAGCTCGGCGCGCTGCGCCGCTGCGCTGAGGCCGGGCGCCGACGGCCAGTCCCGGTTGCCGACCGAAGCCAGCCACATCCCGCGGAATTCGCGCCGTTCGGCCCTGGTGCGCGGCGGTGCGACGGCCGGCCGGTCTGACGCCGCGGCCGCATCCCCCGTCGCCGCCAGCGCGGACAGCGCCCCGGCGGCGGCTGCCACGAAACCCCTTCGCCCGATACGTGCCATATGACTGACCCCTGCCCACTCGATGTGCGCCGTCGTGACTCTCCGTATTCAAGCAGCATGCCCGGACCTGGCGGCCGGACACGCATACTCCCGGAGTAACGTCATGGGGTCGGGGCGGGCACCGGAACCATACGGGGACCCCGCCGCACGAGTATCAGCGAAAGGCACGAGGTGACGGACTCAATGGCCGATATTGCACGCGTCGGAGTGGTGGGCTGCGGCCAGATGGGCGCGGGCATCGCGGAGGTGTGTGCCAGAAGCGGCCTCGAGGTGAAGGTCGCCGAGACCACGGGCGAGGCCCTGGAGATCGGGCGTACCCGCCTGCACAACTCCCTGTCCAAGGCCGCCGAGCGCGGCAAGATCACCGAGGCGGAGCGCGACGCGACCCTGGAGCGCCTCACCTTCACCACCGACCTCGGGGAGTTCGCCGACCGCGATCTCGTCATCGAGGCCGTCGTGGAGAACGAGCAGGTCAAGACGGAGATCTTCCAGATTCTCGACCAGGTGGTGACCCGCCAGGACGCGATCCTGGCCTCCAACACCTCCTCGATCCCGCTGGTGAAGCTCGCCGTCGCGACCTCGCGCCCCGACCAGGTCATCGGCATCCACTTCTTCAATCCGGCACCGGTCCAGAAGCTGGTGGAGCTGATCCCGGCGCTGACCACGTCCGAGGAGACCGTCAAGCGGTCCGAGGCCGTCGTGCAGCGCGTGCTCGACAAGCACCCGATCCGCGCCCAGGACCGCTCGGGCTTCGTGGTCAACGCGCTGCTCATCCCGTATCTGCTCTCCGCGATCCGGATGTTCGAGTCGGGCATCGCCAGCCGTGAGGACATCGACAACGGCATGGAGATGGGCTGCGCCCACCCGATGGGTCCGCTGAAGCTCTCCGACCTGATCGGCCTGGACACGGTCGCCTCGGTCGCCGACTCGATGTACGCCGAGTTCAAGGAGCCGCTGTACGCCGCTCCCCCGCTGCTCCAGCGGATGGTGGACGCGGGCCGGCTCGGCCGCAAGACGGGATCCGGTTTCTACCCGTACTCCTGAGCGCCTGACGCCCGCTCCTGATTCACACGGGGTGCGAGGGGCGTGCCCGCATATGCCGTGCGCACACGCTCCCGCTCCCCGAGCAGGGAGGGTTGACTCGGACCCGCTCAGTCAAGGGTCCGCCGTACACCCCCCGAACAGGAGCGACATCCGTGACAACCGACGCTGATCACTTACTGGCCGTCGAGGAGTTCGCAGAACTGCGCCGCAGCCTCGATGTCGGCCTCGCCCGGATCGACGGCCGGCTGGAGCTTCTCGCCCAGCGCAACGGCCAGATCGACCGGGACCTGACCGATCTGGCCGCGCGCGTGGGGGCACTTGAGCATGCCCGGTGGCCGCTGCCCGCCGTTGCCGCACTGACCGCGCTCGGAGCACTGGCCGTCGCGGTGTGGCAGGCGCTCGGGCCGTAGGCGCCTCGCCTCCCCTGCCGCGCCCGCCCCGTCCGATCAGCCCTGCCGCGCCGACCCCGTCGGATCAGCCCAGCCGCAGATGGTGCAGCATCAGCAGCCCGGCCGCCATGTTGGCGGCCGGGACCTCGCCGCGCGCGATCATGTCGGGCACCAGTTTCAGGGAGATCCACTCCCGTCGGGAGGACTCGAAGTCGTCCTCGGGGTGGCCCATGTACGTGGCCTCGTCGGCGACGTAGAGATGGTGGCGCGCGTCCGTGAGCCCGTTGGACGGCTCCACGGTGAGCAGATGCCGGAGGGGGCCCGGCCGCCAGCCGGTCTCCTCCTCCATCTCACGGGCGGCGGCGGCCGCGATGTCCTCGCCGTCCTCGACGACACCGGCGGGAAGCTCCCAGCCCCAGCTGTCCGTGATGAACCGGTGCCGCCACAGCAGCAGCACCTCGTTGGCCTCGTTGACCGCGGTCGCGACGGCAACCGGACGCAGCCGGATCAGGAAGTGGTCCAGATGCCGGCCGTCGGGCAGCGCGACATCCGCGAGGTTGACCCTGAACCAGCGGTTCTCATACACAGTGTGTTCGCTTAAGTTTGTCCACTGCACGTGTGTGCCACCTTCCGACAAGTAGGTGGCAACATCGCAGCAGGACTACGGTCACAGGGGAACGCGCAGTGCCCCGTCGATGAGCTCGGCCGCTTCCTCGGCGTCGGCGCAGCCGCTCGCCGCGAGGGCCCGCCGCACGGCACGCAGCCGGTCGCGCAGCCGCTGCGACTCCATCCCCCGCGCCCGCTCCACCATCTCGGCCGCCGTCCGTGCCGCCCGGTCCATCTCGCCCGCGCGCATCTCGATCTGGCTCAGCATCGCGAGCCGGTGCACCCGGCCGCGGTCGTGGGCCGGGGTGCCGACGGCTGCCGTGGCATGTTCCCGAGCCTCCGTCAGATCACCGAGGCTGAGCAGCGCTTCGGCCACCTGGACATTCACCAGTCCCGGTTGCACGTACCCCGTCTCGTCCGGTTCATGGCCCGGGCGGATCCGCTCCGCCTCGGACTCGGCGCAGTGGATGCATCGCAGCGCGCTGCTGCTGTCACCCAGGTGTGCGTACGCCTTCGCCTGCATCGCGTACAGGTCCGCGGACAGCGCCGGCGTGATCTGGTGACCGGCAGCCCGCAGCGCCGCCTCGGCGAACGCCACCGCCTGCCGGTACTCGCCCATGTACAGCGACTGGTTGACCAGCAGCGCGATCACATAGGCGCCAAGTCCCCGGTCGCCGCTGGCCTTTGCCAGGCGCAGTGCCTGATGGAAGTAGCGCTGGGCGAGACCGTGCGCGTCGGAGTCGTACGCACAGATGCCCGCCACCGCCACCAGCCCGCCCGTGGCACGGTGCAGTTGACGGCCGAGTGCGTCGCTGTAGGCGCCGCGCAGCAGGGGTGCGGTCTCCGCGTTGAGGAAGCCGACGACACGCGCACGGACGGCGACACCGCCGGCCTTGCGGTACATCAGCTCGTAGTGCGCCCGCGCGGCACGCAGCATCTTGATGTCGGCCATGCTGACCCGGGTCGTGCCGCTGCGCGAGACATCCGCGTCCTCGGGCGGGTTCTCCCACTCCCACACGGGCATCACGGCGGGGGTGCCGGTGACGGCCGGCGCCCCGACGATATGCGGCCGTTGCTGCTCGTCGGAGCGCCACAGGGCTGTTGCGCGGTCCACGAATCCGGAGAGCGAGGAGGCGCCCTGTGGCGACGGCCGGCCGGGCGTGGCAAGTCCGATGTCGCCGAGCGTGATCACCCTGTGCAGCCGGCCGGCGAACACCTCGCAGATCAGGTCGGGCACCTGGCCGCGCGGGCGCTGGCCCTTCAACCACCGTGCCACGGCCGTGTGTTCGTACCGCAGCGACAGGCCTCTGGCCCTGCCCGCATGGTTGACGCGGGCGGCAAGTCCGGCGTGCGAGATGCCCGCTTCGTCGAGCAGGGCGTCGAGCAGGGTGTTGGGCTGCATGGGCACCCTCCGGTGACTCGGTCCGCTCAGCGTAGTAGAGGACGATTCGCACGGGGTGTGAAACAAGTGCGCTTTTCTGTGCCTTGCGTACGCTGCCGCTGCGCGGTGCGCGCCGGTTGACTGAAGGGCCTCTCACAGAGGCGGCCGGGCCGCCGGCTCCCCCTCGTACAGTGCGGCGGCCCCGATCGCGTCGTCTGCCCTGCTGATCTGCCCGACACTCCGCGGCAGGGCGGGCGGCGCCGGCCGTCGGCAGTCCCACTCCTGCCGAACACTGCACACGGCTGCGGAGAGCTATCGATTGGAGGGTTCCGGTCGGGTACGGCGCAGGGCGGTGTCACCGGTCTGCGCCGATGCCCGTGTGCGGTCGTCGCGCAGCACCAGCAGCACCACATCGTCGGCGATCCGCCCCCGGCGGGGGCGGCTTCCGGCCCGCACACGCGTGAGGGGCGCATCCACGCGTGGCGGATGCGCCCCTCATCGGCGAACGGCCGCTCAGGCCCCGCGCAGCACCGCGCCGGTGCGCTCGGCGGCGAGCGCGACGGCGGCGTCACGGGCGGCCGACGCCTCGTCGACCGTCAGCGTGCGGTCCGCGGCACGGAAGCGCAGCGCGTACGCCAGGGACTTCTTGCCCTCGCCCAGCTGCTCGCCGGTGAAGACGTCGAACAGCCGGATGGACTCCAGCAGTTCGCCCGCGCCCTCGTGCAGTGCGGCTTCCACATCGCCGGCGGGCACGTCCTCTGCGACGACCAGCGCGACGTCCTGGGTCGCCACCGGGAAGGTGGAGATCCGCGGAGCCTCGACGATGCCCCCGGCCTGCTCCAGCAGATCGAGCTCGATCTCCATGGCGCAGGTGCGCTCCGGCAGGTGCAGCTGCTTGACGACCCGCGGGTGCAGCTCACCGGCATGGCCGATGAGCGTCTCCTCGCCGTCGACGGTCGCGAACAGCGCGGCGCAGCGCCCGGGGTGCCACGGCGCGTGCTGGTCGGCCCGCACGGTCAGCTCGACACCCGCTTCGCGGGCGAGCAGCCTGCCCGCCTCGATCGCGTCCGCCCATTCGGCGGGCCTTCCCTTGCCCCACCAGCCGGCCTGCTCGCGGGCGCCCGCGAGGACGACCGCGGCGCGGCGCGGCTGGCGCGGCAGCGCCGAGTCCAGCTCGGCGATCTGCGCGTCGGTCGGGCGGCGGTCGACCGGCAGCACCACGGCCGGCTTCTCGTCGCCGGTCGGCCGGAAGACCAGTCCGGTCTCGAACAGCGCGAGGTCGTGGCTGCCACGGCCGTTGTTGCGCCGCAGTGTGGCGAGCAGGCCGGGCAGCAGCGTGGTGCGCAGCGCCGGTTCCTCGTCGGACAGCGGGTTGGAGAGCCGGACGACCCGGCGACGGGCGTCGTCCCCGTCCAGGCCGAGCTGGTCGAAGACCTTCTCGGCGATGAACGGATAGTTCGGCGCCTCGACGTAGCCGGCGCCCGCGAGCGCCCGGCCGACCCGCCGGTGCAGCCGCTGGCGTGCGGTCAGACCGCGGCCGGACGGCGGTGTGGGCAGCGTGGACGGAAGGTTCTCGTACCCCTCGAGCCGGATGACCTCTTCGGCGAGGTCGTTCGGCTGGGCGAGGTCGGGGCGCCACGACGGCACGGTGACGACCAGCTCGTCCTGCCCGTAGACGTCGCAGCCGACCTCCTGGAGGCGGCGTACGACGCTCTCGCGGCCGTAGGCGACACCCGCTACGCGGTCGGGGTGGTCCGCCGGCATGGTGATCGTACGCGGCGCGTACGGCGCGACGACCTCGGTGACGCCGCCGTCGGCGGTGCCGCCGGCGAGCAGCACCAGCAGATCGACGGTGCGCTGCGCGGCGGCGGCCGCGGCCAGCGGGTCGACGCCGCGCTCGAAGCGCTTGGACGCCTCGGAGGACAGCTTGTGCCGGCGCGCGGTCCGGGCGATGGCGACCGGGTCGAAGTGCGCGGCCTCGATGACGACCTCGGTGGTGGCCCCGGCGGTGTCGTCGTGGTCCGCGATCTCGGTGTTGGCACCGCCCATGACGCCCGCGAGGCCGATCGGGCCGCGGTTGTCGGTGATGACCAGGTCCTCGGCGTCCAGGACGCGCTTGGCCCCGTCCAGGGTGGTGAGCTTCTCGCCGGGCTCGGCGCGGCGCACCCCGATCGGCCCGTCGAGACGGGAGCGGTCGTAGGCGTGCAGCGGCTGCCCGAGCTCCAGCATCACGTAGTTGGTGATGTCGACGGCGAGCGAGATCGGGCGCATCCCGGCCTTCTGCAGCCTGCGCTGCAGCCAGATCGGGGAACGGGCCTCGGGCTCCAGGCCGACGACGGTGCGCGCGGTGAACCGGTCGCAGCCGACCGGGTCGGAGACGTTGACCACGTGTCCGTACGAGTTCGGGCCGGGCACGTCGAGCAGCGCCGGGTCGCGCAGCGGCAGACCGTAGGCGATGGCGGCCTCGCGGGCGACGCCGCGGATCGACAGCGCGTAGCCCCGGTCGGGGGTGACCGCGATGTCGAGGACCTCGTCGACGAGCTCGAGGAGCTCGATCGCGTCGGTGCCCACCTCGTACTCGGGCGGCAGGACGATGATGCCGCCGCTGCCGTCGTCGCCCATGCCGAGCTCGTCGCCGGAGCAGATCATGCCGTGTGAGGTCTTGCCGTACGTCTGGCGCGCGGCGATCGCGAAGTCTCCGGGCAGTACGGCGCCCGGGAGGACCACGACGACCTTGTCGCCGACGGAGAAGTTGCGCGCGCCGCAGACGATCTCCTGCGGCTCACCGCTGCCGTTGGCCTGGCCGACGTCGACGGTGCAGAAGCGGATGGGCTTCTTGAAGCCCTCCAGCTCCTCGATGGTCAGCACCTGGCCGACGACGAGCGGGCCCTTCAGGCCTGCGCCGAGCCGCTCGACAGTCTCGACCTCGAGGCCGGCGGAGATGAGCTTGGCCTGGACGTCGCGGCCGGTCTCCGTCTCCGGCAGGTCGACGTACTCCCGCAGCCAGGAAAGCGGGACCCGCATCAGATCTCCATCCCGAACGGCCGGGTGAACCGGACGTCACCCTCGACCATGTCTCGCATGTCTTCGACGTTGTGGCGGAACATCAGCATTCGCTCGATGCCGAACCCGAAAGCGAATCCGCTGTACTTGCTGGGGTCGACGCCGCAGGCCGTGAGCACCTTCGGGTTGACCATGCCGCAGCCGCCGAGCTCGATCCAGCCCTCGCTGGAGCAGGTGCGGCAGGGGCGGTCCGGGTTGCCGACGGACTCGCCGCGGCAGACGTAGCAGACCATGTCCATCTCGGCGGACGGCTCGGTGAACGGGAAGAAGTTCGGGCGCAGCCGGGTCTTCATGCCCTCGCCGAACAACGCCTGGACCATGTGGTCCAGGGTGCCCTTGAGGTCCGCCATGGTCAGGCCCTCGTCGACGGCGAGCAGCTCGACCTGGTGGAAGACCGGGGTGTGCGTGGCGTCCAGCTCGTCGGTGCGGTAGACGCGGCCCGGGCAGATGACATAGACGGGCAGCTCACGGTCGAGCAGGGAGCGGATCTGCACGGGCGAGGTGTGCGTGCGCAGCACGACGCCGGAGCCCTGGCTTCCTCCTGCCGAGTCCTCGGTCTGGGTGGTGTCGCCACTGCCCTGCACGAAGAAGGTGTCGTGCTCGCCGCGGGCCGGGTGGTCGGTGGCGATGTTGAGCGCGTCGAAGTTCAGCCATTCGGTCTCGACCTCGGGGCCTTCGGCGACCTCGTAGCCCATGGCCACGAAGACGTCCTCGATGCGCTCGGAGAGCGTGGTCAGCGGGTGGCGGGCACCGGCCGGGATGCGGTCGTAGGGCAGCGTGACATCGACCGCCTCCTCGACGAGCACCCGGGCATCGCGCTCGGCCTCGAGCTCGGCCTGCCGGGCGGCGAGCGCCTTGCTGACCTGGCCGCGGGCCTGGCCCACGCGCTTGCCGGCCTCGGCCTTGGCCTGCGGGGGCAGTGCGCCGATCTCACGGTTGGCGAGCGAGAGGGGTGAGGTGCCGCCGGTGTGCGCGACCTTGGCGTGGGCGAGCGCCTCGAGGGAGTCTGCGGCGGCGAAGGCGGCGAGCGCCTCGTCCCGCATGCGCTCGATCTGTTCCGGTTTCAGTGCCTCGACCTCAACGGGGTCGTACGACTTATTGGGTGCGGACATCTCTTCCCGTGCTTCCGATGGGCTGGCTGGGGACCCCGCACGTCGACCAAGGACGACCGAGGACGCAAAGGTGCCAAAGGTCGAGTCTAACGGGGTATGGGGAGGCGAATGAGCCCGCGGGCGGCTCGGGCGATCTCTACTGGAGATATGCCGGAGTGCCGACGGGCAGGATAAATCGGAACTCGGCGCCGCCGCCGGCCCCTCGGCCGACGGTGATCGTCCCGCCGTGCGCCTCGACGATGCCCTTGACGATGTAGAGGCCGAGACCGGTGCCACCGCGCTTGCTCCCCCGCCAGAAGCGGGTGAAGACACGGCCCATCGACTCCTCGGGGATGCCGGGGCCTTCATCGCTCACGGTGACCGCCGTGCCTTTCTCGTCGTTCTTCGCCGCGGCCGGCGCCACCTCGATGGTGACGGTTCCCTCGCCGTGGCGCACCGCATTTTCCAGCAGGTTGCCGAGTACCTGGTCGATCTTGTCGGGGTCGGCCCACAGGTCGGGCAGCTGCTCCCGGATGCGTACGAAGAACCGGTCGGGAGCCTGGCCGCCGGCTATGTGGGCCTGGACGTGCCTGCTGACGGCCGCGGGCATGTCGACGGGCTGGCGGCGCACCTCGAGCCGTCCGGAGTCGATCCGCGAGATGTCGAGGAGCTCGGCGATCAGCCGCGTGACACGGTTGGCGTCGGCGTCGACGGTCTCCAGCATCAGGCGCTTCTGGTCGTCCGTGAAACGCTCCCATTTGGCGAGCAGCGTCGCGGTGAAGCCCTTGACGGAGGTCAGCGGCGAGCGCAGTTCGTGGGCGACGGTGGCGATCAGTTCGGCGTGGCTGCGTTCGGTACGGCGCCGGGCCTCGGTGCCGCGCAGAGTGACCACGAGCCGGCGCAGCGGGCCGGTGGGGACGTCGCGTACATAGCGTGCGGAGACGAGGACCTCACGGCCGCCGGGGAGGAGCAGATTGCGCTCCGGCTGGCCGACGCGGGTGGCGAGTCCGCCGTACGGATCGGTCAGGGTCCACCAGCGGCGGCCCTTGAGATCCTCCAGCGGCAGCACACGCTCGAGCGGCAGTCCGATGGCGTCGGCCCGGGCGACGGCGGTGATGCGTACGGCGGCGGCGTTGAAGCAGACGACGTGGCCGGTCTCGTCGGCGACGACGAGTCCGTCGGGAAGGTCGTCGGGGTCGATCCCGGGCAGCTCGGGACTGCCGGATCGGCGCAGGAGAGCCGCCTGCGCCTGGGTCGGCCTGCTGGTCCCGACGGTCATATCCCCGTACCCCACCTCTCCGCTGCCGAGTGGGCCCCCGAGCCCGCCACCCTACTAGCTCCTTGTGACGGAGCGGACCCCCTGAGCGAGTGGTCCGCTCAACGGGTGGCGCCGCCGGCTCGCTGGGCTCGTGCTGAGGCGTAGAGACATACGGCGGCGGCGGTCGCCAGGTTCAGGCTCTCGGCCTTTCCGTGGATCGGTACGCGCACGACGGCGTCGGCCAGCGCACGGGTCTCCTCGGGCAGGCCCCAGGCCTCGTTGCCGAAGATCCACGCGGTGGGGCCGCCCATGGTGCCGGCGTCGAGCTCGGCATCGAGGTCGCGGTCACCCGCGCCGTCGGCGGCGAGGACACGGACCCCGGCGTCCCGCAGGCCCCGCACGGCCTGTTCCACGGGTACACCGACGGCCACCGGCAGATGGAAGTGCGAACCGACCGATGCCCGCACGGACTTGGGGTTGTACAGATCGACGGAGGCGTCGGTGAGCACGACGGCGTCGGCGCCCGCGGCGTCGGCGCAGCGCAGCACGGTACCGGCGTTCCCGGGGTCGCGTACGTGGGCGAGTACGGCGACGAGCCGGGGGCGGGCGGCCAGGATGTCCTCGAACGGCGAGTCGAGGAACCGGCAGACGCCGACCAGACCCTGCGGGGTGACGGTCTGGGAGACCTCGGCAAGCACGCTGTCTGCGGCGTGATGCACCCGGGCGCCGGTGGCGCGGGCGGCCTCGACGATGTCCGCGTAGCGCTCGGCGGCCTCGACGGTGGTGAACAGCTCGACGAGCGTGGCCTCACCGCCGGGCCCGCGGTGGGCGACGGCCTCGCGCACGGCCTGCGGCCCCTCGGCGATGAACAGCTGGTCCTTCCCGCGGAAGTTGCGCTTGGCGAGCCGCCGAGCGGCGGCGACACGCGGGGAACGCGGGGAGATCAGCTCGGGGGTCGGCATGTGCCTGCGGCTCTCTGACTCGGTCCGGGCCGGGGCCCGGATACGGGGGTGCCCCCGCCCTGGCGGCCGACGGGGGTTCGGGGGGCCACCCCCGAGAACAACACCAAACGTGACCGGACCCGCAGGCCGCGCGGCCTGCGGGTCCGGTCACATCCGGATCAACGGACCCGTCAGGCGGCAGCCTTGGGGGCGTTGACGTCGCTCGGAAGCGCCTTCTGGGCAACCTCGACGAGCGCGGCGAACGCGTTGGCGTCGTTGACGGCCAGCTCGGCCAGGATCTTGCGGTCCACCTCGACGTTGGCGGCCTTCAGACCCTGGATGAGGCGGTTGTACGTCATGCCGTTCTGGCGGGCAGCGGCGTTGATGCGCTGGATCCACAGCTGACGGAAGTCGCCCTTGCGCTTCTTGCGGTCGTTGTAGTTGTAGACCAGGGAGTGGGTGACCTGCTCCTTGGCCTTGCGGTACAGGCGCGAACGCTGACCGCGGTAACCGCTGGCCTGCTCGAGGATCGCCCGGCGCTTCTTGTGGGCGTTGACTGCCCGCTTGACGCGTGCCACTTGTTTAACTCCTTGTAGCGGGGCCGTGGTCTGTGGTCACACGGCCCGGAAACGAATAGGTCCCGGTCTCGGCGTCCCGTCCCCCGCAGTGGGGACGGCGGACGTCACTTGCCGAGAAGCTTCTTGATCTTCTTGGCGTCGCCCGGAGCCATCTCAGCGTTGCCGCTGAGGCGACGCGTCAGCGTGGACGGCTTGTGCTCGAGCAGGTGGCGCTTGCCGGCGCGCTCACGGAGCACCTTGCCGGAGCCGGTGATCTTGAAGCGCTTCTTGGCACCGCTGTGCGTCTTGTTCTTCGGCATCGCGCCGTTATCTCCTCATCAGTGGCGCTCCCCCGGTGGGTACACCGGACAGCGGGAGCGTCAGATCTTGGTTTGTGGATTCCGGGCAGGACCCGGGGCCGCCTGGATGGCAGCCCCAGTGGTCAGGCCTCGGAAGGTGTGTCGGAAGGTGCCTCGGCCGGAGCTTCGGCGCTCTGGTCCGCCGACTCTCCCGGCTGGCGTCCGGCCTTGCGGGCGGCCTGGGCCTCCCGGGCTTCGGCCATGGCCTCGGTCTTCTTCTTGTGCGGGCCAAGAACCATGATCATGTTCCGGCCGTCCTGCTTCGGGTTCGACTCGATGAAGCCGAGGTCCTCGACATCCGAGGCGAGACGCTGCAGCAGGCGGAAGCCGAGCTCGGGGCGGGACTGCTCACGACCACGGAACATGATCGTGATCTTGACCTTGTCGCCCTGCTTGAGGAACCGAACGACGTGACCCTTCTTGGTGTCATAGTCGTGCGGGTCGATCTTCGGCCGGAGCTTCATCTCCTTGATGACCGTGTGCGCCTGGTTCTTGCGCGCCTCACGGGCCTTCATGGCCGACTCGTACTTGAACTTCCCGTAGTCCATGAGCTTGCACACGGGCGGACGGGCGTTCGCCGCGACCTCGACCAGATCGAGGTCGTACTCCTGCGCAAGCTCCAGGGCCTTGGCAAGCGGAACAATCCCGACCTGCTCGCCGCTGGGACCGACAAGTCGCACCTCGGGAACGCGAATTCGGTCGTTGATGCGGGGCTCGGCGCTGATGGATCCTCCTAAGTAGCACCACACGACCGCCTGGCAGACAGCCGCGTAACGTCTGTTTCAACGGACCAACCGCACCGGAACACGAAAAATGCCCCGGACGGGACACAGGCGGATGCTCCTTGGAATACCGGAACACCGCCGCGGTCAACCGCGGGGCGCACATCGGGCGACTCCATCGTCCGTACGGAACGATGGGCGCCGCCTGACCGGTGACCCGCCGCCCTGAGAGCGGCCAGGTGGGAGATCGGAGCCTCCACTTGTGGGCTGGGCACGCAGGTGTCCAGCCGGTCGTCACACAAGGTTAGCAGCTCCCGGCGGAAGGGGCTAACCGGTGGCCGCGGCGGTGGCCCGGGCGGCGGGGCATATCGTGTGCGTCATGAGTGACGCGACCTCCCCCCAAGAGTCCTCCCCCGACGAGGCCCCCGATTTCGACGCCATGACCCGCGACATCGCCGAGGTCCCCGCCGTCGAGGTGATCGTCACGGTCGCGGTCAATCTGATGAGCGCCGCCGCCGTGAAGCTCGGTCTGACCGAGGACGCCGAGGACCACAAGGACCTGGACGAGGCCCGCAAGCTGGTCCATGCGCTGGCCGGTCTGCTGGACGCCGGCGCCACCGAGATCAGCTCCTTCCACGCGGCGCCGCTGCGTGACGGACTGAAGTCGCTGCAGCTGGCGTTCCGCGAGGCGTCGCTCGTGCCGGACGAGCCGGGCCAGGGCCCCGGCGAGAAGTACACAGGCCCGGTCTACGGCTGACCCGCCCGGCCAGGCCCTGTCCGGGCGATCTTCGAGGATCAGCCTGCGGCGTGGTCGGCTGCGTGGGGTCCCCCAGGTCCGACAGGGCCGAGGCATGGGGTCTCCCCAGGTCCGACAGGGCAACACAGCGAGGTGCCGCAGCTGTCGCCGCGGGCCCGACAGGATCGCCCGGACAGGGCCTAGACGCGGACGAACAGGGGCTCGCCCGGAGGGGTGGCCTCGGCAGGCAGCAGTGCCAGGTCGAGGCCCCGCACCAGGCGGGCCCTCAGTACGTCGTCGGCCGCCAGCGCCGCGGCGATGCGCCGGCCGGCCTCGGCCGGGACCGCGTCCGCGGCGAGCACCAGCGCGAGCGTGCCGTCCGTGTCCCGGCCACGGACGAGATGGGCCCGCAGCACCGTCGGCTCGGCGGCGACCGCGTTCCGTACGGCGCCGGTGACGGCCGGATCGGCCAGCGGGTCGGTGCTGGTGCGGCCTTCGGCGAGCGCGAGCAGCGCCCGGCCGGCCAGCTGGTACGGAACGGGCCCGGCCAGGTCGATGACGAGGGTGTCCGCCTTCTCGTGCGCGGCGGCCTGGAGCGCCTGGTGCAGCGGCACGGCCACCGGGCGGGCCTCGGGGTTCCAGCGGGCGAGCGAGGCGATCGACGTGAAAGCGGGCAGGGCCCGGCGGTCGCCGGCGGTCAGCGTGGGAACGGCCATGTCACTGGTCTTCTCGCGGCGCAGGCCGTTCTCGTCCTCCTCCACCTCACCGAGTACGGCGACGACGGGGACGAGCAGCCGCGCGCCCTTGAGCGCTTCGAGCACCGGTTCTTCGGCCGAGCTGTCCTCGGCCCAGGCGGCGAGTGCCGCCTCGAGGGCCGGGTCGGCCGTGCCGTCGTCGTCGGAGAAACCGGGGTCGGGAATGTTCTTGAGCGCCACGCGTCGAGCCTAACCTCCTGTCCATGAGTGCCAGCGTCTCGGTCGCCGTCCTGCGCGCGGGGAGCGGCGAGCCCTTGGTGTACGGCGACGAGCGGACGTATCCGTGCGCCAGCATCGTCAAGATCGCGATCCTCGCGGCGCTGGAGGAACCGCTGCCCGAGCAGGAGCGGGAATGGGCCCGGGCCATGATCGTGAGCAGCGACAACGACGCCGCGACAGCCTTGTGGGAGCGGATCGGCGGGGCGGCCGGGCTCGATGCGGCCCTTGCGCGCCTGGGGCTGGGCGAGACCGTGGCGGACCGGGCATGGGGCCTGACCCGGACGACGGCACGCGATCAGCTCACCCTGCTGCGGGCGGTGTTCGAGGGGCACCACGCGTATCTCCGGTCCCTGATGGGGCAGGTGGTCCCAGGGCAGGACTGGGGCGTGTCGGCGGCGGGCGCTCCGTGGGCGCTGAAGAACGGCTGGATGCCGATGCGTGCGACCGGTCTGTGGGTCGTCCACTCGGTGGGACAGGCGGGCGGCAGCCTGATCGCGGTTCTCTCGGACGGTCATCCGACGAAGGAGTCGGGTGTCGCGTGCGTCGAGGCGGCGGCGCGGGAGGCGGTGATGCGCGCCGAACGGTGAGAACGCCGCGGGCCCCTACCGCGTACGGCTGCTGCGTCCGCCGCGCCAGAGCGCGACGGCGGCGGCGAGCATCAGGACGCCGAGGCCGCCCGCGACCGGGGCGAGTACGCCGGTCGGTGAGTCGTCCTCGTCCGCGGGGGTGGGTCCGGGGCCGAAGTACTGCTTCGCGTAGCCCGCGGTCGCCGTCCCAGGCTGCGCGGGGCGCAGCTCGGCGCCCGCCGCGAGGGCCGCGGTGGGGTCGACCAGGCCGTGTCCCCGGGAGTCGTCACGGCCGCCCGTGGGTGAGTTGCGGGCGGTGTCGCTGAGGAGCTTCTTGATCTGGGCCGGGCTCAGGTCCGGGTGGGCGGACCTGACCAGGGCGACCGCTCCCGACACGAAGGCGGCGGCCGCGCTGGTGCCCCAGCCCTGGTAGTAGCGGCGGTCCGGGTGGGCGATCACGATGTCGACGCCGGGTGCGCTGACGGTGGCGTACCAGCGACGGGTGGAGAAGGCGGCGTGGGTGCCGAAGCGGTCGACGGCCGTCACCGCGATCACCCCGGGGTAGGCGGCGGGGTACGAGACGTGGTCGCCCTTCTCGCCGCCGTTGCCGGCCGAGGCGACCACGACGGCGCCCTTGGAGAGTGCGTACTGCACGGCGGCGTCCTCGCCCGCATCGGGGTGCGCGGACTTGCTGTCGTCGCCGAGGGAGAGGTTGATGACGTCGGCACCGTGGTCGGCTGCCCAGCGGATGCCCTGGGCGAGAGCGGTGCCACGGGTCTTGCGGGCGCGGTCGCGGCTCTTGTCGCCGCCTTCGAGGATGACCCGGACGGGGAGGATCTTGGCCTCGGGGGCGATGCCCATGACCCCGGACTCATTGCCGAAGCCATGACCGTGGGCGGCGATGATCCCGGCCATGGCCGTGCCGTGGTGGGCCCAGGCGCGGTCGCCGCGCTCGGCCCCGAAGCCGATGAGGTCCTTGCCGGGCAGGACCGATCCGGCCAGGTCCGGATGCTGGTCGTCGACGCCCGTGTCCAGGACCGCGACGGTGATGCCCTTTCCCTTGGTGGTCTGCCAGGCCTCCTCGGTGTGCAGGGCCTCGAGGCCCCACTGCTGGGCCCGGATCGCATCCGCGTGGGCCGGTGTCGCGGGCAGCAGCGCGAAGGAGACGGCGGCGAGGAGGGCGGCGACGCGGTGGCGGCGGCGGGTCATTCGGGCTTCTCCGTCGCGGCTGCGGTGAAGGCGGTGCGCAGCCGGGTCTTTACGGCGGTGGCGATTCCGTCGGCATCGTGGCCGAGGCCGGCCTGCGCGGGCGCGGAGGTCGCGCCGGCGGCCTTGGCCTCGTCGGCGGGCTGGGGGTCGGTGACGGTACGGCCGTCGACGAAGCCGGACACGGCGTAGACCACGACGGGCGCCTCGGTCATCACGTCGACGGTCCAGCTCGCACGCTGCTTCTTGCCGAACTTCGCGGCGACGGTCTTCTCGGCTCCCAGCGCCCGGGGCATCAGGTCGGTGCGCTCCCCGAGCGACTGCGCGGTGAACCGGTCGTCCAGAGCCCGCATGCCCTGCTTGTCGGCCTTGGTGAAGACCATGCCGACCGTGGTGACGCTGGTGGCGGTGGCGTCGGTGTACGTGGCGCGCAGCACGCGGGAGCAGCCGACCGGCTCCAGCGTCTTGACCAGCAAGGGGTCCAGGGCGGTGGCGCAGCCGCCGGCGGGTGCGACGGCGACCCGCGTCCAGACCCGGTCGGCGCCGCCGGGGCCCGCGTCGGTGCCCTTGAGCGTGCGGGGGAACAGAGCTTCCACGGGGACGCTGTGCCAGAGCGAGCCGGCCTCGGCGTACGGGTCGCCGGTGGCGGAGTCCGCGCTCGAACTGCCGGTCAGCCAGCTGCCGGTGACCGCGCCGCCGATCAGCCCCAGCCCGAGCACGACGCAGGCGACGGCGCTGACGGTGCGTGCGGGGTGCCGGGTGCGTACGGGCCGCAGCCGGGTGGTCATCTCGGCGGGCGTCTCCGGCGGAGCCCAGGCATGGACGGGTGGCCGGGGCGCGCCCGGCCGCGGCGTCATGTCGACGGTGCCGACGGGCCTGCGGCGGGCTTGCGGCGGGAGCGGTGGCCGGGGCGGCGGGGTGCCGGCCCCGCCGATCGGCCGCAGGCGCGTGGTGGTCTCGGCGTCAGGGATGTCGGAGCCGGATCCCGTCGGCGTGCTCGGCGGGGCCCACGGCGCGGTGGCCTCTGCCCTGGCGGCCGGGTCCGCGGTGGGCCGGGCAGGCGGGACCTGAGGGACGCGGGTGGGCGGTGCGGTGGGGGCGGGCGGCACCGACCGTGCCGCCTGCCCGGGCGCGCGAGCGACGGAGGCGCGAGGCGCGGTCGAGGGGCCCGGCTCGGCACGGGACACGGGCGGGGCCGCGGGCGGCGCCGGGGGTCCGCCGGGGTGCGGAGCGTACGGCGCGGGCCGCGGGGGTGCGGCGGGCGCTTGAGCGTCCTGTGCGGCGGCCTGTCCCGCCGCCGGGGCGGACCTCGCCGGGCGGGCCTCAGGGGCCCGCGGCGCTGACGGCTCAGGGGTGGTGGCGGACGGTCTCGGCGACGGCGCGCGATCGGGGGCCGCAGGCGCGGCAGACCGGTGCGGAGGCGCAGGCGTACGCCCGTCGAACCCACCCTCACGCGTCACGGACGCGGACCGGGGCGACGTATCCGAAGCGGACACGCGCCCGGGCGCCGCAGGCGCGGGTGCGCCAGGGGTGGACCGATCCCGAGCGGACGCCGCAGGCGCGGGTGCGGAACTGTCCGGAGCGGACGCCACGGGTGCGGAGCGGTCCGGAGCGGACGCGGCAGGCAGCGTCGGACCGTGCGGGGCAGATGAGGCGGGCGGGCGCGGCGTCGCCGGGCCGGGCGTCGGGCCGGGCTCCCGGGGCGTGACACGCGCCTGCGGCTGGGGCGGCACCGTCTGCGTGGCCCGGTCCGGGGCCGGGTCCGTGTGCCGGTCCGGGTGTACAGCCTGGTTCGACGAGGCGGGTGGCGTGTCCCCGTCCGCGGCCGGCGGCTCCATGGGCTGGAAGGCGTCCGAGATACGCGACGGCGACGGGCGCTGTGCCTCCGTGCTCATTCCGCCCCCGTTCCGGTTCACGTTCGCCGACGGATCACCCTTCGGGGCAGGCCCGTTCGCCACTGCGTGCCCGTCACTCTAACGGGCTCGGCCGAGGTCGTCGGCCACGCGCCCGCAGGTCCGGTGGATCTGCCCAGAACATCCCCTACCCCGGGGTATTCCGGTCTGGCAAGCTCAGGCCATGACCCGCTTCGACAGGGCCACCGCCCATCTCGACGCCCCGCTCGCCCTCGTCGATCTCGACGCATTCGATGCCAACGCCGCGGATCTGGTGCGCAGAGCGGGCGGCAAGCCCATCCGGGTGGCCAGCAAGTCGGTGCGCTGCCGCGCACTGCTGGAGCGGGTGCTGGCGATGGACGGGTTCGCCGGGATCATGTCGTTCACGCTCGACGAGTCGCTGTGGCTCGCGCGCGCGGGTTTCGACGACGTACTGCTGGCGTATCCGTCGGCGGACCGTTCGGGCTTCGCCGAGCTCGCGGGCGATGCCAAGCTCGCCGCGGCCGTGACCGTGATGATCGACGACCACGCGCAGCTCGAACTCATCGACGGTGCGCGGGCGGGCGGCACGGAGGAGATCCGGGTGTGTCTGGAGCTGGACACCGCGCTCCAGCTCCTGGGCGGCCGGGTACGGATCGGTGCGCGGCGCTCTCCGCTGCGCGAGCCCGCCCAACTGACCGAGCTGGCCAGATCCGTCGTCCGCCGGCCCGGTTTCCGGCTGGTGGGGCTGATGGCTTACGAGGGGCACATAGCCGGGGTCGGCGACTCGGTCGACGGATCTCCGCTGCGCTCACGGGCCGTACGGCTGATGCAGAGTGCGGCCCGCAAGGAGCTCGCCGCGCGGCGGGCCGCTGTGGTGCGGGCTGTACGCGCGGTCGCGCCCGGCCTGGAGTTCGTGAACGGGGGCGGCACGGGCAGTGTCCAGCACACCGCCGCGGAGGACGCGGTGACCGAGATCGCCGCGGGCTCGGGTCTTTACCTCCCGCGGCTCTTCGACAACTACACCTCGTTCAGCGGTCGTCCTGCCGCTCTGTTCGCCCAGCCCGTGGTGCGGCGCCCCGGTGTGGGCGTGGTGACCGTGCTCGGCGGCGGCTACCCCGCGTCGGGCGCGGCCGGCAAGGACAGGCTGCCGGTCCCGTATCTCCCCGAGGGTCTGCGCTACGACCCGCAGGAGGGCCCGGGCGAGGTGCAGACCCCGCTGCTCGGTTCCGCCGCCGACGACCTGCTGATCGGTGACAAGGTGTGGTTCCGGCATGCCAAGGCCGGGGAGATGTGCGAGCGGTTCGACACGCTGCATCTGATCGAGGGTGACCGGGTCACGGGCACCGCCCCCACCTACCGCGGTGAGGGCCTCACCTTCCTCTAGCGCGTTCCGCCGGCGCGCTACCTGCCGGAACGCGCTCGGTCGCGTACGGCGGCCGTGGTCTCATGCCCGCGGGACAGCGCCTCCCCGACCGCTCGGCGACCTGTGTTCCCCGCTGCTCCGAACACCGTGAGCCACGTGAAGGGGTCCTTCTTCCCTGTCCCGTGTCTGCTCGGCCTGTGTCTGCTGGGCCGGTATTCGCCGGCGCTGCCGGCGGCCCTGGGCCGCGACGAGCGCGGCGAGGACGACGAGGCCGCCGACCACCTGAAGGGGGGTCAGTCGCTGGCCGAGTACGAGCAGGCCCAGCGCGGTGGCGACGAGGGGGCTGAGCAGCCCCAGGAAGGACACGCCCGTCGGGGACAGCGCGCGGATCCCGCGGAACCACAGGGCGTACGCGAGGGCGGCGCCGATGAGCGAGAGATACGCGTACCCGGCCAGATTCGCCGCCGTGAGCGTCGTGGGCGGCGGTCCTTCGACGGCCAGGGCGACCGGGAGCATCAGCAGTCCCCCGGCGACGAGTTGCCAGCCGGTGGTGGCGAGCAGCGGCGCGGGCGAGGGCCACCGCTTCGCCAGAACGATGCCCGCGGCCATCACGAGTGCCCCGCCGAGTGCCGCAGCGACCCCGAGGCCGTCCAGCCGGGCGTCCGCCCGCAGCACGAGCAGGCTCACTCCGCCCACCCCCGCGACTCCCGCGAGCGCCGTGCGCAGCGACAGCCGCTCACCGAGGAGCGCCGCGGACAGTCCTGCCGCACACAGGGGTTGCACGGCTCCGACGGTGGCCGCCACCCCGCCCGGCAGGCGGTAGGCGGCGACGAACAGAAGCGCGTTGAAGACACCGATGTTGAGCGCGCCGAGCACGAGGGCCCGGGACCACCACACGCCGTGCGGCAGTCGCCGGGTGATGGCCATGAGCAGCAGTCCCGCGGGCAGTGCCCGGACGACCGCGGCGAGCAGGGGGCGGCCGGGCGGCAGCAGTTCCGTGGTGACGAGGTAGGTGGTGCCCCAGATCGCGGGCGCCAGCGCGGTCGCCGAGGTGATTCTCAACTGGTTACTTAACACTAAGCGAATGTATCTCATCACTAAGGAAGTGGCTAGGCTGGAGCCATGGCAGACCATGTCGATCTCGTTCTGAGGCAGTGGGGAGCACAGCGCCCCGATCTGGACGTGTCACCGATGGCGGTGATCGGCCGGCTCTCGCGGAGCTCACGGCTGATCGGTGGGGAACTGGCCCGCACGTTCGCGGCGCACGGGCTGGACGCGGCATCGTTCGACGTGCTCGCCACGCTGCGGCGCAGCGGACCCGCGCACCGGATGACACCCGCCGCACTGACGCGGTCCGCGATGGTCACATCGGGCGCCATCACCCAGCGCCTGGACCGCCTGCAGGCCCGCGGCCTGGTGACCCGCACGCCGAGCGAGTCGGACGGCCGGGTCGTGCACGTGGCACTCACCGACGAGGGCCGCGAACTCATCGACCGGGCCCTGCCGGACCACATCGCGACGGAGAACAGGCTGCTCGCCGGGGTCAGCGGCTCCGGGCGCGCCGCACTCGCCGCGGCACTCCGCTCGCTGCTCGAGTCGCTCGGGGACACCGTTCCCGAGGAGCGGCATGGTTATGAGAATGAGTTTTGCGAAATTCCCGTGGAGTCTGTCGCGGCGGGGACACAGCCCGTGCGTGTCGAGTACGACGGTGAGCGTGGCTCGGGTGCCCGGCCCGAACTGGAGAAGGCTCTCGCGCTTCTGCGCGGGATCAGGCGGACCGCACCCGACCAGCAGGTGGTTCTCGCCGTGCCGGACCTGCGGGCCCTCGCGCGCGGCACCGGCGAGCTGGCCGCGATCGCCGACCGGCTGCGCGAGTACGGTGTGCGGCTGGAGATCCAGGCCGGGCCGCTGAGCGGCGTCCATGACCCGGCCGAGCCGGGGACCACATTCTTCGCGGTGCTGGCGGCGGCCGCCCAGCTGGAGCAGCACCGGCCCGCTGATCACGAACAGGGAAAGCCGACGGGCGGGGCGGAACCGCAGCCGGAAGGGGACGCCGGGGAAGGCCCGCGGCCGGAAGCGGCGGCCGGGCCGGGCCGGGCCGCCCGCGGCGGGCGGCCGAAGGTGATCGACGACGCCATGCTCGCGCGCGCCCGCGCGCTGCGCGAACAGGGCGTGCCGGTGGCCGAGATCGCCGGACAGCTGACCGTCACCACGGGCCGGAACGCGGGCCGCAACCCCTCGGTCGCGTCGCTGTACCGGGCGCTGGCGCAGTCGGACACGCGCCCCGACCAGACGCCGTGACCTCCGGGCCCGTAGGCCCGTGATGCCCGGAGCGGGTCGCCCGGTCCGGCATCCGCCTGCTGCGCTACCGCGGGCCGATGCTGCTGCCGACGCCGCCACTCGTCGCGTCCCCGACCGGGCGGATGCTCGCGACGATCTTGTCCATCTCGTCGAGTTCCGGCGCGTCGGGCCCCGCGTCGAAGGCGAGGCGGACCATGACCAGCGCCTCTGTACCCACGGTCGAGGGGAAGACCACCGACTGGACATAGCCCCCGGGGCCCTTGCCGGTGATCACACGCCAGCGCACCAGATGACCCGCCCTCCCCCCGACCGCGATGGTGCGCTGGTCGAGCACGGTGTGGGAAGTGATGCCGCCGTGGACGCTGTTGCCGATGGCGTCCTCGCCGTACACCTCGTCGGCCGCCCGTTCGATGTCCTTCTCCGCCACCGCCTTGGCCGAGGTGCCGTCCGCCTGGGGCGCCGTCAGGGACGAGACCCGGCCATGACGGCAGAGCGGCGAGCCTCCGCCGGGACATTCGTACGTCTCGGCGGTGTGCATCGTCGTGCCCTGGTCGAGGGAGCTGTTGGACTTCTCCCAGCCCTCGGGGACGGGCATGGTGATGCCGTTGAACTGGTCGACGAGTTCGGCCGCGTCCCCGCCGTCCGAGGGGGACTCGGAGGCGCCGTCCTCGGGGTCGTCCGTCGCCGTGACCGTCGGCGTGACGGAGCCCGTCGCCTCGGGCGTGGATCCGTTGCCCTTGCCGAGGAGCACGGCACCGGCGGCGACCGCCGCCACGAGCACCACCCCCGCCGTCGCCAGCGCGAGCGTGTGCGTGCTGCGGGACCTGGCGCCGGTGCCCGGCGTCGCCGCAGGCCGGTGCAGGGGCACGGCCGGTGCCCCGAAGCCGACGCCGTGCGGCCGGCCCTGCGGCGACCCCGCCTGCGGTACCGGCCCCGGTGCCTGGGCCGCACGGGAGTGCGCGGTCCAGGCGGTCCCGTCCCACCAGCGTTCGGTGGCCGGCGCGTTCGGGTCCGGGTACCAGCCTGGGGGTCCCCCCACGCCACCAGGCGTAGGGGGAGGGGTCGTCATGCTCATCCGGCCACCCTAGAGGCGGCGGCGGTACGGCCTACAGCGGGGTGACGTACGCGCCCGAAATACCACCGTCGACCAGGAAGTCCGTGGCGTTGACGAACGACGAGTCGTCGCTGGCCAGGAACGCGACCGCCGCCGCGATCTCCTCCGCGTCCGCGAACCGGCCGACCGGAATGTGCACCAAGCGCCGGGCGGCGCGCTCCGGGTCCTTCGCGAACAGCTCCTGGAGCAGCGGGGTGTTGACCGGCCCCGGGCACAGCGCGTTGACGCGGATGCCCTCGCGGGCGAACTGGACGCCCAGCTCACGCGACATGGCCAGCACACCGCCCTTCGAGGCCGTGTACGAGATCTGGGAGGTGGCCGCGCCCATCCGCGCCACGAAGGACGCGGTGTTGATGATGGAGCCCTTGCCCTGCCGCCGCATGTAGGGGATGGCTGCCTTGCAGCACAGGTACACCGACGTCAGGTTGACCTCCTGGACGCGCCTCCAGGCCTCCAGCCCGGTCTCGAGGATCGAGTCGTCGTCCGGCGGCGAGATGCCGGCGTTGTTGAAGGCGATGTCGACGGAGCCGTATGTGTCGAACGCGGTCTTGAACAGAGCCTCCACCTGCTCGGCGTCGGTGACATCGACGCGTACGAAGATGCCCCCCACCTCGTCGGCCGCGGCCTTGCCCGCGCTCTCGTCGATGTCGCCGCAGACGACATGGGCACCCTCGGCGGCAAGGCGGCGCGCCGTGGCCAGGCCGATGCCGCTGCCGGCACCGGTGATGACGGCGGTGCGGCCCACCAGGCGGCGGCAGATGTTCTCGGTCTCGGTCATGGTGGTTCAGGCCTCCGTGCTGATGAAGACGTTCTTGGTCTCGGTGAAAGCGGTGAGGGCGTCGGGGCCCAGCTCGCGGCCGAGGCCGGAGCTCTTGTAGCCGCCGAACGGCGTCCAGTAGCGGACGCTGGAATGGGAGTTGACGGAGAGATTTCCGGCGGACACAGCCCCGGACACGCGCAGCGCACGTCCCACGTCACGGGTCCAGATGGAGCCCGAGAGGCCGTAGTCGGTGGCGTTGGCGAGCCGGATCGCGTCCGCCTCGTCGTCGAAGGGCAGGACGGCGGCGACCGGCCCGAAGATCTCCTCGGTGGCGGCCGGACAGGCGGGGTCGACGCCGGTGAGGACGGTCGGCGGGAACCAGAAGCCGGGCCCGGCGGGTGCCGAGCCGCGGATCGCCTGCGCGCCGTCGGGGACGTAGGAACGCACCTTTTCCAGCTGGGACTTGGAGATCAGCGGGCCCATCTGGGTCCGCTCGTCGGCCGGGTCGCCGACGACGACCGACTCGATCGCGGGCGCGAGGAGTTCGAGGAAGCGGTCGTGGACGGAGCGCTGGACCAGGATGCGGGTGCGGGCGCAGCAGTCCTGGCCGCTGTTGTCCAGGAAGGACATCGGGGCGGCCGCGACGGCCTTCTCCAGGTCCGCGTCGGCGAAGACGATGTTGGGGCTCTTGCCGCCGAGTTCGAGTGTCACCCGCTTCACCTGGTCTGCGCAGAGCGACATGATCTGCTTGCCGGTCCGGGTGGAGCCGGTGAACACGATCTTCGCCACGCCCGGGTGGCGCACGAGCGCGTCGCCGGCGATGTCGCCGCGCCCCGGCAGCACCTGGAACAGATGCTCCGGAAGTCCTGCCTCCAGGGCGAGTTCGGCAAGGCGCAGCGCCGTGAGCGGGGTGGTCTCGGCGGGCTTGAGGATCACCGCGTTGCCGGCGGCGAGTGCAGGGGCGGTGGCCCAGGCGGCGATCGGCATGGGGAAGTTCCAGGGCGCGATCACACCGATGACGCCGAGGGGTTCGAGGATCGTGATGTCGAGGCCGCCGGGTACCGGGATCTGCCGGCCGTTCAGCCGCTCCACTCCCCCGGCGGCGTAGTCGAGCAGATCGCGGACATTGCCCGCTTCCCAGCGGGCGTTGCCGATGGTGTGGCCCGCTTCGCGGACCTCGAGCGCGGCGAGTTCACCGATGTGGCCGTCGACGACGACGGCGAAGCGGCGCAGCACTCTGGCGCGGTCGGCGGGCGCTGCGGCGGACCAGACGCGCTGGGCAGCGGCGGCCCGGGCGACGGCGGCGTCCACGTCCGCGGGGGTGGCGCCGGGGACGGTCGCCACGACCTCCTCGGTCGCGGGGTTCAGCACATCGAGTTCGTACGGCTCTGACACGTGGTGCCTCACATGCGTTCGAAGGAGCGGCGCAGCTCCCAGTCGGTCACCGCGGCGTCGAAGGCTTCGAGCTCGACCCGCGCCATGTTGCGGTAGTGCGCGACGACTTCGTCGCCGAAGGCGGCCTTGGCGAGGGCGCTGTTCTCCCAGAGCTCGGCGGCTTCGCGCAGGGTGGTGGGCACATGTTCGTAGTCGGCGGCGTAGGCGTTGCCCGGACAGGCGTCGGGCAGTTCCAGTTGCTGCTCGATGCCGTACAGGCCGGCCGCGATCAGGCCCGCCACGGCGAGATGCGGGTTGACGTCCCCGCCGGGCAGCCGGTTCTCGAAGCGCATCGAACGGCCGTGGCCCACGACGCGCAGCGCGCAGGTGCGGTTGTCATGGCCCCAGGCGACGGCGGTGGGGGCGAAGGAGCCGGGCTGGAACCGCTTGTAGGAGTTGATGCCCGGGGCGTACAGCAGCGAGAAGTCGCGCAGCGCGGCCAGTTGGCCGGCGAGGAAGTGGCGCATGACGGGCGACATGCCGCCGGGTCCGTCGCCTGCCATGACGCTGCGGCCGTCGGCGTCCTGGAGGGACAGGTGGATGTGGCAGGAGTTGCCTTCGCGCTCGTTGTACTTGGCCATGAAGGTGAGCGAGACGCCCTCCTGCGCGGCGATCTCCTTGGCTCCGGTCTTGTAGACGGCGTGCTGGTCGCAGGTGACCAGCGCCTCGTCGTACTTGAACGCGATCTCGTGCTGGCCGGGGTTGCACTCGCCCTTGGCGGACTCGACGGTCAGGCCGGCGGCGGCCATCTCGTTGCGGATACGGCGCAGCAGCGGCTCGATCCGGCCGGTGCCGAGGACCGAGTAGTCGATGTTGTACTGGTTGGCCGGGGTGAGTCCTCGGTAGTTGCGGTCCCAGGCCTGCTCGTAGGTGTCCTTGAAGACGATGAACTCGAGTTCCGTGCCGACGTGCGCCGTGTAGCCGTGCTCGGCGAGACGCTCCAGCTGGCGGCGCAGGATCTGGCGGGGCGCGGCGACGACGGGCGATCCGTCGTTCCAGGCGAGGTCGGCGATGAGCAGTGCGGTGCCCTCGTTCCAGGGCACGCGGCGCAGCGTGGTGAGATCGGGATGCATGGCGAAGTCGCCGTAACCGCGCTCCCAGGACGACATTTCGTAGCCGTCGACCGTGTTCATCTCGGTGTCGACGGCCAGGAGATAGTTACAGCCTTCGGTGCCGTGTTCCAGCACCTCGTCGAGGAAGAAGGGTGCGGCGAACCGCTTGCCCTGGAGCCGCCCTTGCATATCGGGGAAGGCCAGGACAACTGTGTCGATCTCGTCGTTCGCGACGAGGGCGCGCAGCTCCTCGACGGCGAGCGGGGGTTTGCGGTCTGCCACGGGGTTACGCCTCCTTGGATCAGCCGGGAGTCATAAGGTATTGCTGAAGACCATTGCTTGGGAAGGGGAAACGGCGAGGTGGCGAAGACAAGTGGGGCGACGGGCGAACCGACCGACCGGCTCACCCCTGTACTGCGGCCCGTCCGCGCGGGCAACGGCTTCGAAGAGGCGCTGGAACAGATCCTCCAGTTGCTGCGCCTCGGCCTGGTCCCCGCCGGCGGGCGGCTGCCGGCGGAGCGCGAGCTCGCCGAGCGCATGGGGATCAGCAGGGTCACCCTGCGCGAGGTGCTGAAGGTTCTCACCGACCAGGGCCTGGTGGAGAGCAGGCGCGGCCGATACGGCGGCACGTTCGTGCTGCACCGGCCGGACAGTCACGGCGAGGACGAGCTGCGGCGGCGGGTGGCGGGCGTGGACGTCGAGGACACCCTGCGCTTCCGCGAGGTGCTGGAGGTCGGGGCGGCCGGGTTGTGCGCGGCGCACGGACTGGGGGACCAGGACGCACAGCGCCTGCGTACGGCGCTCGCCTCGACGCACGACGCACCGCTCGCGGACTACCGCAGGCAGGACACGCTGCTGCATCTGACCCTGGCAGAGCTCTCCGGGTCCCCCTCGCTGACGGCGCAGTACGCCGCGGTGCGGGCGACGCTGAACGATCTGCTGGACTGCATCCCGTTGCTCGTGCGGAACCTGGAGCACTCGCAGCATCAGCACGCGGCGCTGGTGGAGGCAGTGCTGGACGGCGATCCGGACGGGGCGCGCGAGGTGATGCGCGAGCACTGCGAGGGCACGGCGGCGCTGCTGCGCGGCTTTCTGGTCTGAGCGCGGCGGCCGGCCACGCGGGGCGCGACGCCCGCGCCGAGCCCGGCCGTCGGCCGATCCGTAACCTCGCATTTACGCACGGGGCTTGCGCAGCCGCCTTGGCTGCCGCAATGGTGTCCGCACAAACCTTTGACCTCTGCCAGGAGCGACCCATGGCTGAAGGCACCACTTCGCGCACCCCGTCCCCCGCACCCCCCACGGACAAGATCGTGGGGGACGCCTATCTGAACCGGCGCACGCTGCGCAGGGGCAGCGCCGGCTGGCTCCTGCTGACCGGCCTCGGCGTTGCCTATGTCGTCTCCGGCGACTTCTCGGGCTGGAACATCGGTCTGTCCAAGGGCGGATTCGGCGGCCTCGCCATCGCCACCGTGCTGATGGGCGCCATGTACGCCTGTCTGGTCTTCGCGCTCGCCGAACTGTCGGCGATCCTGCCGACGGCCGGAGGCGGCTACGGCTTCGCCCGGCGCGCTCTCGGCACCTGGGGCGGGTTCCTGACCGGCACCGCGATCCTGATCGAGTACATCCTCGCGCCCGCCGCCATCTCGATCTTCATCGGCGACTATGTCGAATCGCTCAAGCTTTTCGGCCTCGAATCGAGCTGGCCGGTCTATCTCGCCTGCTTCGTCGTCTTCATAGCCATCCATCTGTGGGGCGTCGGCGAGGCGCTGCGCTTCAGCCTGGTGGTGACGGCGATCGCGGTGGCGGCGCTGCTGATCTTCGCGGTGGGCGCCTTCACCGACTTCCAGGCGGGCAGCCTTGACGACATCCCGGTCGACAAGGACGCGTTCGGCGCGAACTCCTGGCTGCCGTTCGGCCTGCTCGGCATCTGGGCCGCGTTCCCCTTCGGCATGTGGTTCTTCCTCGGTGTGGAAGGCGTGCCGCTCGCCGCCGAAGAGGCGAAGGACCCGGTGCGCTCGATGCCGCGCGCGCTCGCGCTGTCGATGGGCATCCTGGTGCTGCTGGCCGTGATCACCTTCTTCGCGTCGACCGGCGCACGGGGCTCCGCGGCCATCCAGGATGCCGGAAACCCGCTGGTCGTGGCGTTGCAGGGAGACGGCGACCCGACGCCGCTGAGCCGCTTCGTCAACTACGCGGGCCTCGCCGGCCTGGTCGCCTCCTTCTTCTCCCTGATCTACGCCGGGTCCCGTCAGCTGTTCGCCCTGTCCAGGGCCGGCTATCTGCCGCGCTTCCTGTCGCTCACCAGCCGCCGCAAGTCGCCCTATCTCGGGCTCGTGATCCCCGGCGCGATCGGCTTCGCACTGGCGGCCGGCACCGGAAGCGGGATGCGGATGCTGAACATCGCGGTGTTCGGCGCGACCATCAGCTACGCCCTGATGGCGCTGTCGCACATCGTGCTGCGCCGCCGCGAGCCCGACCTGCCCCGCCCGTACCGGACCCCGGGCGGCATCGTCACCTCGTCCGTCGCTTTCGTCCTGGCACTGTCCGCGCTGGTCGCGACGTTCCTGGTGGACAAGGACGCCGCGTTCATGGCCCTGGGCGTCTACGCCGTCGCCCTCGCCTACTTCGCGATCTACAGTCGGCACCATCTGGTGGCACGCGCGCCGGAGGAGGAGTTCGCCGCGCTCGCGGCCGCCGAGGCCGAGCTCGAACGAGACTGACCGGATCGATCAGGAACGGAGTCACCGTGTCCGTGCCGCTCATCGGCATCAGCACCTATCTGGAGTCCTCGGCCCGCTGGGGCGTGTGGGACCTGCCCGCCGCGCTCCTGCCCACCGGGTATCCGCACCTGGTCCGGGCGGCGGGCGGCCTGGCCGCGATGATCCCGCCGGACGACCCGGCGCGCGCCGATGCGGTGGTGGCGCGGCTGGACGGCCTGGTCATCGCCGGCGGACCGGACGTGGAGCCCGCACGGTACGGCGCGGAGCGCGAGCCCCGCACCGGACCGGCGGCCCAGGAACGGGACGCCTGGGAACTCGCCCTGATCCGGGCCGCCTTGGCGTCCGGTACCCCGCTGCTGGGCATCTGCCGCGGGATGCAGCTGCTCAACGTGGCCCTGGGCGGCACGCTGGTCCAGCACATGGACGGGCACAGGGAATCAGTGGGCGTGTTCGGGGAGCACACGGTGAAACCTGTGTCGGGCACGCTGTACGGGCGGATCGTGCCGGAGGAGACGCCGGTCCCGACGTACCACCACCAGTCGGTGGACCGTCTCGGCACGGGTCTCGTGCCGAGCGCTCACGCGGCGGACGGCACGGTCGAGGCCGTGGAACTCCCGGGCGGCGCTTGGGTGTTGGGCGTGCAGTGGCACCCGGAGATGGGCGAGGACGTCCGGGTGATGGCATCCCTGGTGGCGGCGGCGAGCGGCTAACGGCGGGGGCGCCGGCCCTCCCCGCCCTCCCTCTACGGCCTGGGGGTACCTCCCACAGCCGCCAGGCCGTAGAGGGAGGCCGTGGGAAGTACCCCATCCCGTAACCGGGGCAAGCCCCCGGAGCCCGGCACGCCCTGCGGCCGTGGGAGTACCCCCGCCCCGCAAGCGGGGGCTTCGGCCCCGGACCGGCACGCCTGGCAGGCGTGATTTCGGGGCTCCGCCCCGGACCGCGCGCCTCCAGCTCCCCGAGACTTCGTCAAACCCCCACCGGCTGAATCTGCCGACGGCACGTCCGGCCCGTCCGGCGATCGAGGACTCTGCCGAAGGCCGCCCGGGGTCCGGGGGCTTGTCCCCGGTTACGGAACGGAGGTGCCTCGGCGGCCGTAGGGGGAGGACGGGGTGCGGAAAAGGCCGCGCAACGGCCCCCACCCGTCGCGCCCGGCACCCGCCCCTCACCCCGTCGACGACCCCCGCGTCAGCCCCAGCAGATCCCGCGCGGGCCCGGTCGGCCGGTGCGACTGGGGCCAGACGGCCCGCAGATCACGCTCCAGCCGTACCCCCTCCACCGGAATGCGGGTCAGCCGTCGTGATGCCAGCTCCTCGGTGACCGCCAGTTCGCTCAGCACCGCCGGCCCTGCCCCGCTCACCGCCGCCGCCTTCACCGCCGTGGTGGAGGCCAGCTCCAGCAGCGGTTCCGCCAGTCCGCCGTAGGAGGACAGGGCCGAGTCGAGCACCTGACGGGTGCCGGAGCCCCGTTCGCGCAGTACGAGCGGCACGGCCGCCAGCTCGGCGGGCGTCAGCGGGGCACGCCGCCGCCGCGCCCAGGCGTGTCCTGGCGCCGCGACCACCAGCAGCCGGTCGTGTCCGACGACCGTGCCGTCCAGGCCGTCGGGTACGGACAGTCCCTCGACGAAGCCCAGGTCCGCCTCGCCGTCGAGCAGCTGCTGGGCCACCGTCGCCGAGTTGCCTGCCAGCAGCGAGACCGCGGTGCCGGGGCGCTGAGCCCGCAGTGCGATCAGCCAGCCGGGCAGCAGATACTCGGCGATCGTCATGCTCGCGGCCACCCGCAGCCGGGAGTCGCGCCGCCCTCGCAGCGCCTGCGCCCCGGCGTCGAAGGCCTCCGCGGCCTCCACGATCCGCCGCGCCCAGTCGGTGACGAGGGCCCCCGCGTCGGTGAGCCGGGAGCCACGCGGCGAGCGGTCGACGAGTGCCACGCCCAGCTGGCGTTCCATCGAGCGGATCCGGCTGCTGGCGGCGGGCTGGGTGATGCCGACCTCGCGCGCCGCACGCCCCAGGCTGCCGTGCCGGGCGACGGCGAGGAGCAGTTCCAGCGCGCCCAGGTCGGGCACCCGGTGGTTGAGCGGCACACGTTCCTCATCACTCATAAAACCAGCTTATGGGTGCATAGGGAGAAGGTTCCTGGTGGGGCCACTCTGCCTTGGCCACAGTGTGCGCATGGTCACCGTCGCCCCACCCCGCGCCGAGCTTCGCGCGCCCGCTCGCACCCCGGAGGCCGTCGCGCTGCGGCCCTTGAGACATCTCGGTCCGAACTGGTACGCGACGGTGATGGGCACCGCGATCGTGGCGAGCGCCGGCGCCGCCGTGCCGCTGGACTTCCCCGGCTTCGCGGCCGCCCGGACCGGGGTGTGGGCACTGTCCGCGGCGCTGCTGGCCGCCGTGCTCACGGCCCGCACGGCACACTGGGTCCTCCATCGTGATCAGGCCCGCGCCCATCTGCTCGATCCGGCGGTCGCGCCGTTCTACGGCTGCCTGTCCATGGCGCTGCTCGCCGTCGGCATCGGCACCCTCACCGTCGGCCGCGGCGCGCTCGGCGAGCAGGTGGCGCTGTCGGCTGCCGTGGTGCTGTTCGTGGCGGGCACGGTCATCGCTCTGGTGGCCGCCGTGGGCGTGCCCTGTCTGATGATGGTGCGCCACCAGGTGAGCCCCGGCAGTGCCTCGCCTGTGTGGCTGCTGCCGGTGGTCGCGCCGATGGTCTCCGCGGCCTTCGGGCCGCTGCTGATCCCGTTCCTGCCGACGACAGGCCAGTGGCGCGGGACGCTGCTGCTGGCGAGCTACGCACTGTTCGGCATCAGTCTGCTGGCCACACTGCTGATCCTGCCGGTGGTCTTCGCCCGGCTCGTCCACCACGGCCCGCTGCCGCTCGCGCTCAGCCCCTCGCTCTTCCTCGTTCTCGGACCGCTCGGCCAGTCGACCACCGCCGTGAACAAGCTCGCGGATGTCGCGCCGGTCGCGATCGAGGCGCCGTACGCATCTGCGTTCTCCGCGTTCGCCGTCGTCTACGGCGTGCCGGTGATGGGTTTCGCGCTGCTGTGGCTGGCGCTGGCCGGTGCGATGGTGCTGCGGGCGGCCCGCCTCGGGATGCGTTTCACGATGACCTGGTGGGCCTTCACCTTCCCGGTCGGCACCTGCGTGACGGGCGCTGCCACCCTGGCGCACCACACAGGTCTGGCCGTCTACGAGTGGCTCTCCCTCGCCCTGTACGCGTTCCTGGTGACGGCCTGGGCGGTCGCCGGAAGCCTCACCCTGCGAGGCCTGCTGCGCGGAGAGCTGCTCGCAGCGCCGCGCTGAGCACCTGCGGGGCAGTCACCAACGAGGGGCCGTACCAGGTCAGATGCCTGCCGTCGAGGAAAGAGGCCGGCAGGCCGGGGAACGCCTCGGGACCGTCGTCCGGGCCGAAGGCGTACGGCTCGTCGGGCAGGGCGACCAGATCGGCGCCGCTCGCCCGCAATTCCTCCAGCGGGATGCGGGGGTAGCGCTCCTCGTGGTCCGCGTACACATTGGCGACGCCGAGCCGGGCCAGCAGATCGCCGGCGAAGGTGTCGCGGCCGAGCACCATCCACGGCCGCCGCCAGACGGGCACCACGGCACGCAGCCCGGTCAGCGGCGTGATCCGCGACCAGGCCTGCTGTGCCTCGTCCAGCCAGCGGGGCCGTGGCAGCGCGCATCCGGTCACCAGCACCCGCTCCAGTTCGGTGAACGCCTGGTCCAGGTCGCGCACCTCGGTGAGCAGCACCTCGACGCCCGCGTCCCGCAGGGCGGCCAGGTCGGGTGCGCGGTTCTCCTCCTCGTTCGCGATCACCAGATCGGGCCGCAGCCCGACGACGGCCGGCACGTCCGGGTTCTTGGTGCCGCCGATCCGTACGACATCCAGGTCGGCCGGGTGACTGCACCAGTCGGTGGCGCCGACCAGCAGTCCGGGGCCGCTGACGGCGACGGCCTCGGTCAGCGAGGGCACCAGCGACACGACACGCACCGGGGAGCCCTTCAGCCGCGCGGGTCGCCGGAGGCATCGACGTGTTCGGCCACCGCGACGACGAGGATGCGGGTGTCCGGTGCGGTGGCGCGCCACCGGTGCCGTACGCCGCCGGACAGGAACAGCGAGTCGCCGCGCCCCAGCCGGTAGGCCCGGCCCTCGGCCTCCACCTCCACGGCACCGTCGGCGACGTACAGCAGCTCGTCGTTGCGGTGCTTGTACTCGCGCCCGGTGTCCTGCTCGCCGCTGAATTCGAGGGCGTGCAGCTGATGCTGTCCGCGCACCAGCCTGCGGATCCGGGAGCCGGGGCCGGGCTGCGGACGGGCGTCGTCGCCGGCCCGTACGAGATCGACGGTACGCGCCGCGTCGGACGCGGCCAGCAGCAGGCCGGCCGTGGTGTCCAGGGCGTCGGCGACCCGCTGCAGCGAGCGCATGCTGGGCCGGGCCCGCTCGTTCTCGACCTGGCTGAGGAACGGCACGGACACTCCGCTGCGCGCCGAGACGGCGGCAAGCGTGAGGCCGAGGGCGCGCCGGCGTCTGCGCACGGCCGCGCCCACGCGGAGAGGCTCTTTCCTCTCCTTCGCGTCCTTCGCGTCCTTCGCGTCCATGGGCCGGGCTCCCCTCCCCTGGGTCCTGTCTCACCTTACGCAGCATCCGGCCGCGGGGACTCACCGAGCGCAGGAGTACACGGGTGGCACGGCCGCAGCATGGGGCCTCGGGCACCGCAACGGAAAGGGGTGGGTCCCGCCATGTGGCGGGACCCACCCCTTTCGGCCGTCCGGGAGGACGGTCATGGGCCGTCAGTGCGGAGCGAGCCGGTCCGCGAGACCCGGGTTCTCGTTCAGCCAGGCCCGGACGGCGTCCTGCTCCTTGCCCTTGCCGGTCTTCTGGATCTGCGCCTCGAGGCCGGTGAGCTGCTTCTCGGTCAGCTTGAAGTTCTTCAGCCACGTGCCGACTTCGGGGTTGTCGGCGGCGAAGCCCTTGCGCGCCAGCGTGTGCACCCCGTCGCCCTTGCCCCAGGTGCCCTTCGGATCCTTGAGCTTCTTCAGGTCATAGGCGCTGTAGGCCCAGTGCGGCGACCACAGGGTGGTGACGATGGGCTCCTTCTTGTCGTACGCGCGCTTCAGTTCGGCGAGCATGCCGGGCGTGGAGCCGTCGACGATCTTGTACTCCCCCTCGAGGCCGTACTCCTTCAGCACCTTGTCCTTGAGGATGCCCATCATTCCGGCGCTCGGCTCGATGCCGACGATCCGGCCCTTGAACCGGCTCGAGCTGCCCTTGAGGTCCTCGAGCGAGTCGACGCCCTTCATGTAGGCGGGCACGGACAGCTCCAGCGAAGTGGGGCCGTACCAGGCGCCCAGGTCCTCCAGCTTGTTCCCGTACTTCTTCCAGTACTGGGCGTGGGTGACCGGGAGCCAGGCGTCGGTCTGGAAGTCGATCTGGCCGCCGGCGAGGCCGGTGTAGAGCGCTCCGGCCTCCAGCTGCCGGGCCTCGACCTCGAAGCCGCGCTTCTCCAGCAGTTCCTTCCACAGGAAGGTGGAGGCGATGCCCTCGTCCCACGGGATGTAGCCGAGCGAGATCTTCCTGCCCTTGCCGATGTCCGCGCCGCCGGACGCGGCGGTCTGCGCGGCGCCGCCGAAGATGCCCATGCCTCCCGCGACCAGCGCGAGGACGACGATGCCGACGACCGCGACCGACGCCTGCGGACGGTACGTCCAGATCTTCGCGCCGCCGGTGACGGCACGTGCCTTGGCCGGCGCACGGCGGCCGAGCGGTGAGACCTGGCGGCCCAGGGCCCCGGTGATCCGGTCCAGGTACATGGCGAGGATGACGATGGAGATGCCCGCCTCGAAGCCGAGACCGATGTCGACATTGCCGATGGCCCGGTAGACGGCGCCGCCGAGGCCGCCGCCGCCGACCATGCCGGCGATGACCACCATGGACAGCCCCAGCATGATCACCTGATTGATGCCGGCCATGATCGTCGGCAGGGCGAGCGGGAGCTGGACACGCAGCAGCGTGTTGCGCGGTGTGGTGCCGAAGGCCTCCGCGGCCTCGACGAGCTCCTCGTCGACCTGCCGGATGCCGAGTTCGGTCATCCGTACGCCGGGCGGCAGGGCGAAGACGATGGTGGCGATGATGCCGGGCACCACACCGACGCCGAAGAAGATGATGCCGGGGATCAGGTAGACCATGGCCGGCATGGTCTGCATGAAGTCCAGGACCGGCCTGGTCACGGCGCTGACGGCCGCGGACCGGGATGCCCAGATGCCGAGCGGCACCGCGATCGCCAGAGTGACGAGCGTGGCGACGAGCACCAGCGAGAGTGTCGACATGGCGTCGTCCCACAGATCGACGGAGTCGATCAGCGCAAAGCCGGCGAAGGTGAGGCCGCCCGCGATCAGCCCGCGCAGCCACCAGGCGACGACGGCGAGGATGCCGCCGAAAAGCAGCGGCTCGGGCGCCAGGAGCGCGGCCTCGATGCCGTCGTACATACCGGTGACGAGCGAAGTGATCGCGTCGAAGAGCCAGGAAAGGTGGCTCTGGAGCCAGTCGACACCGCTGTCGACCCAGGCGCCGAGAGGAAGCCTAGGCACGGGCCACCTCCTTCGCCGCGGCACCGGCCCGGTCGGCGGCCTCGGTCTGCGCGGGGATCCCGGTCGTGTCGGCGGGGCTCATCGGCTCGCCGAGCACGGCCAGCAGGCGCCCCCTGGGCACGACACCGGTCAGCTCACCCTCGTCGTCGACGACGGCGACGGCGTGACCGCTGTCGGCGCAGGGCGTGAACAGCTCGATGATCGGAGTCCGCTCCTTGACGGTGGCGGGCGCCGCGGCAAGCACGTCCGCCGCGGAGCGCAGCACCTTGCCGCTGTCGGTCCTCGTGCCGTACACGGTCTCCGGAGCGGCCATGATCGCGCCCGCGGTGAGCACGCGGGAACGGTCGACGTCCTGGGTGAACGAGGCGACGTAGTCGTTGGCCGGGGTGACCAGGATGTCCTCGGCGGTACCGAGCTGCACGATCCGGCCGTCGCGCATGACGGCGATCGAGTCGCCCAGGCGCATGGCCTCGTTGAGGTCGTGGGTGATGAAGACGATGGTCTTCTTGAGCCGCTTCTGCAGGTGAAGCAGCTGATCCTGCATGTCGCGCCGGATCAGCGGGTCCAGGGCGCTGAAGGACTCGTCCATCAGGAGCAGATCGGCGTCCGTCGCGAGCGCCCGGGCGAGGCCCACGCGCTGCTGCATGCCGCCGGACAGCTCGTCCGGCCAGGAGTTCTCCCAGCCGGCGAGGCCTACCAGCTCCAGTGCCTCGGCGGCGCGGCGCGCCCGCTCGTCGCGCGGGACGCCCTGGACCTCGAGGCCGTAGCCTGCGTTCTCCAGCACGCTGCGGTGCGGGAACAGCGCGAAGTGCTGGAAGACCATGCTGATCCGCTTCGAACGCACCTCGCGCAGGTCGCGAGCGCCCAGCGCGGTCAGATCGCGGCCGTCGTAGAGCACCCGTCCCGAGGTCGGCTCCAGCAGTCCGTTGAGCATGCGCAGCAGCGTGGACTTGCCGGATCCGGACAGACCCATGACGACGAAGATCTGGCCGGGCTCGACGGTGAAGGACGCGTCGATCACCGCGGCGGTCGTGCCGTCTGCGCGCAGCTCGTCGCGGCCGGCGCCGCCCTCGAGCCTGGTCACCGCTTCGTCGGGTCGTCTGCCGAACACCTTGTACAGGTGCTCGGCCTGGAGCCTGGACACATACACCTCGCGCATAGAACGGAAAACAGCCCGCCACCCCCGCCCGGCGAGCTGTGGAGCGGGTCGGGATCTGCCCGTTTGCCCGATGCAATGGTTGAAATCGCTACGGGATCCGCTCCGGGCTCGCGCCTGCCCTGGGCCCCTGGGGGCAAACACGAAGGTGATCCACCTCACGGGTGCGCCGCGACGGGCGGGCGCTCTGTGACTGTCGGTGGCGTGCGGCATCATCAGGGTTGTGACGCGACGCCTGATGCTCCTCGACACCGCTTCCCTCTACTTCCGGGCCTATTTCGGGGTCCCCGACTCGGTCCGGGCTCCTGACGGCAGCCCGGTGAACGCCGTGCGCGGGCTGATGGACTTCATCGCGCGGCTGGTCCAGGACCACCGGCCGGACGATCTCGTCGCCTGCTGGGACAACGACTGGCGGCCCGAGTGGCGGGTCGAGCTGATTCCGTCCTACAAGGCGCACCGCGTCGCGGTGGAGACCGAGCAGGGCCCGGACGTGGAGGAGGTCCCCGACACGCTCTCGCCGCAGGTCCCGGTCATCGAGGAGGTGCTGGCGGCGGTCGGTATCGCTCGTATCGGCGCGGACGGTTACGAGGCGGACGACGTGATCGGCACCCTCACCGCACGCGCCGAGGGCCCGGTCGACATCGTCACCGGCGACCGTGACCTGTTCCAGCTGGTCGACGACGCCCGCGGGCGTCGGGTGCTGTATCCCCTCAAGGGCGTCGGCACCCTCCAGACGACGGACGAGGCGTGGCTGCGCGAGAAGTACGGCGTGGACGGGCCCGGATATGTCGATCTGGCGCTGCTGCGCGGCGACCCCAGCGACGGGCTGCCCGGCGTGCCCGGCATCGGCGAGAAGACCGCAGCCAAGCTGCTCGACGCGTACGGCGACCTGGCGGGGATCATGGCCGCCGTCGACGACCGGACCTCGAAGCTCACCCCGTCGCAGCGCAAGCGGCTGGACGAGGCCAGGGACTATGTGGCGGTCGCGCCCAAGGTGGTCCGGGTCGCCACGGACGTACCGCTGCCCGACTTCGACCCCTCGCTGCCCGCCGAGCCGCGCCACCCGGCGGAGCTGGACGCGCTCGCCGCGCGGTGGGGACTCGGCGGGGCCGTGGTGCGGCTCCGCTCCGCACTCCAGCACTGAGAGGTGCTAGCTTAGGCAAGCCTAAGCAGCGATATTCCGGGGAGAGCGCCGTGGCAGACCGACCGGCACGCAAAGCACCGAAGGCACACGAGGCCAAGGTGGTGCGCACCGAGCGCATCACTCCGCACATGGTGCGTGTCGTCCTGGGCGGTGAGGGTCTGGCCGCGCTCGAGCTCGGCCGGTACACCGATCACTACATCAAGCTGCTTTTCGCGCCCGAGGGCGTGAGCTACCCGGAGCCGTTCGACATGGACCGCATCCGTGAGGAGCTCCCGCGCGAGCAGTGGCCGGCCACTCGCGCCTACACCGTGAGGCAGTGGGACCCGGCCCACCTGGAGCTGACGGTCGACTTCGTGGTCCACGGCGACGAGGGCCTGGCCGGGCCGTGGGCGGCACGCGTGCAGGCCGGTGAGACGGTGCGCTTCCTGGGCCCCGGCGGGGCCTACGCCCCCTCCCCTGCGGCCCACTGGCATCTGCTGGCGGGCGACGAGAGCGCGCTGCCCGCGATCGCCGCGTCGCTCGAGCGGATGCCGGCAGGCGCGGTCGTGCACGCCTTCGTCGAGGTCGCGGGCCCCGAGGAAGAGCAGAAGATCGTCTCTCCGGACGGGGTGGAGATCACCTGGCTGCACCGCGGTGACCGGGCGCCGGGCGAGGCGCTGGTGGCGGCGGTAACGGCGCTGGAGTTCCCCGAGGGGGAGGTCTGCGCGTTCGTCCACGGCGAGGCGGCCTGTGTGAAGGAGCTGCGCCGTCAGCTGCGGGTGGAGCGGGGTATTCCGCGTGAGCAGTTGTCAATCTCCGGCTACTGGCGCCTGGGTCAGACGGACGAGGCCTGGCGTGCGGCCAAGCGCGAGTGGAACGACCAGGTGGAACGGGAGCAGGAGTCGGCCGCCTGACGACCCCTCTCTTCCTGGCTCCCCGGCCGGAGTCGGCCGGGGAGCCTGGTCGGTACCGGGATCCGGCCGCCGAAGGCAGCCGCCGGCCCACCTGGAGCTGGTGCCGGCGCTCCTGCTGTCACCGATCGGTCTGCTCGTCCTCCTGCCGCTGCGCGTTGCGGCGTCGGCGCGTCCGGCAAGGTCGACGACGCCGATTCCTACCGTGACGGCAACGACGACAGCGACGCCGGAGCGGGGCAGGCACAGGACCGGGACCCACACAGGGTCGGTCCATGGCACGATGCGGCCACCCGGACCAATCCATCGGGCCTTCGGCTCCGAATGCGTCGTGAGAGGTGTCCGGACGTGCCGTCCGACCCGTGGAGGAACACCGCGTGAAAGAAGCCGTACAGATAGGCGGCCCCGCCTCGGCCGGTCCCGATCTGCAAGAACTGCTCGCCCTGGTTGCCAGGGGCGACCAGGGCGCTTTCTCCCGGTTGTACGACGCGGTCTGCGGACCGGTCCTGGGCCTGATACGCGCCGTGCTGCGCGACCCCGCCCAGTCGGAAGAGGTGACACAGGAGGTGCTGATCGAGGTCTGGCGTACCGCCGTGCGCTACGAGCCGTCCCGCGGCTCGGCGATGACCTGGATCCTCACCCTCGCCCACCGCCGGGCCGTGGACCGGGTCAGGTCCGCCCGTGCCGCCACCGACCGCGAGCGGCGGGCCGCTCTGCTGGACCAGGGCCGCGCCTACGACGAGGTGACCGAGGAGGTGGAGGCCCGGCTGGAACGCGAACAAGTGCGGCGCTGTCTGCAGGGCCTGACCGAACTGCAGCGCCAGTCCGTGACGCTCGCCTACTACCGGGGACTGACCTACCGGGAGGTTGCCGAACTGCTCGCCGTGCCGCTGGGCACGGTCAAGACACGACTGCGTGACGGGCTCATCCGGCTGCGCGACTGCCTGGGGGTGAGCGCATGAACTCCGCCGATCTGCACACATTGACCGGCGCCTATGTGCTGCACGCGCTGGCACCCGACGAAGAGGCCGAGTTCGAGCAGCATCTGCGGGCGTGTCCGCCGTGTTCGCTGGAAGTACGCGAACTGGCCGCCACCGCGGGCCGGCTGGGCTCGGCGGAGTACGTCACGCCACCCCCGGAGCTCAAGCACCAGGTGATGGCCCGCGTGGGCGCCGAACGGCAGGACCGCCCCCGGGTCACCCGGCAGGCGCACCGAGGCGTGGTGCGCCGCGGCCGTGCGGTGTCCCGTTTCGCGCTCGCCGCCTGCATGGCCGTGGCGGCAAGCCTCGGCGGGGCGGCCGTCTGGCAGCACGACCGGGCCGAGGACGCCCGCGCCCAGGCGCAGCGCGCGCAGCGCACGGCGACCGAACTCGCCGCCGTACTCGCCGCGCCGGACGCCAAGGTGAGCACGGGGCCGCTGACGGACGGGGCGACCGGCACCGTCGTCGTGTCGCGCAGCCGCAACCGCGCGGCGTTCTATGCGTCGGGGATGCCGAAGCCGCCGCAGGGCAAGGTGTACCAGCTCTGGTTCGAGGACGGCGGCACGATGCGTTCGGCAGGGTTGATGGAGCTGACCGCCACGTCCGGCGCCGTGCTGATGGAGGGTCCGGTCAACTCCGCGTCCGGCATGGGCGTCACCGTCGAACCGGCGGGCGGCTCCCGCCGGCCGACCTCGGCTCCGCTCGCCCTGATGCGCCTGCCTTCCTGATCCGGCCTGCGGCCCGGTCCACCGCCGGTCCGGTCCACGTATGCACGACCAGCCGGCGCGGCGCACCGCCGGCTGGTCGTCCCGCTGTTCGTACCGGCCCGCAGTGCCCGCCGCTCCGCTCGTCGGCGGGTACGGAGGAGCACCGACCGCGCGGGCGACCCCGGCCCCGCCCGCACGGACGCCGGCGGCCCCGGGCCGTGCCGACCGACCCGGCCCGGGGCCTCTCAACCGCCCGTCCGTCAGCGCCGCTTCGGCGGACGCAGCAGGAAGCCGCTTGTGCGGGCCACGTACTCCGCGAAGCCGGGGCGGTCGGCCATGTGCCGTTCCAGCAGCGCCTTTCCGCTGCCGCTGATCAGGAGGTAGCTCATCACCAGGGGGCTCACGACGACCGCTGCGGCCACCGCCCGCTCGTCGCAGACGACCATGAACAGTCCCCACCACACGCAGAAGTCCCCGAAGTAGTTCGGGTGCCGGGTCCAACCCCACAGCCCCCGGTCCATGACGCGGCCCCGGTTCGCCGGATCGGCCTTGAACCGGGCCAGTTGCCCGTCCCCGACCGCCTCGAAGAGGAATCCGGTCAGCCACAGCGCGCAGCCGGCCCAGCCGATCACGCCGACGGGCCCGGTGACGTACTGCGCGGCCTGCACCGGCAGCGAGATCAGCCATACCAGCGCGCCCTGGAGCAGATGCACCATCCGCAGGGCGTACAGCGTGCGACGGCCGGGCGCCTTGGCGAGCAGTGCCTCGTACCTCGGGTCCTCGCCGTGCCCTCGTCCGCGCCGGGCGATGTGCGCGGCCAGCCGCAGTCCCCACACCGCCGTGAGCACAGTGACGAGCAGCCGCCGCCCGTTGTCCCCCTCCCCCGCCGACATCGCGTACCCGACCACCGCGACGGCCGTGAAAGCGATCCCCCACGCCACATCCACCCCGCGGTGCACTCCGGTGCGCAGCGCGACGGCGAAGGCGAGAAGCATGACCGCGAGAGCGGCGGCCGCGGAAGGGCCGAGACCCTGCGCGAACGCCGCCCACGCAAAGCCGCTCACCGCCGGCAGCCCTCCACGTGCCCGTCGCTCAATGTCGCGCACCTCCCTCGGTCGACCCGGCCGGTGGACCGCACCGCCTGGACCGGGCCGGCGCCCGTGCCCCGCTCCTCGTACGCAGGCCGGCCGGCCACCGGACACCACCGCCGCACCGGCGTGGTCACGCCGCCTCCCCCTTCGTCAGCAGCAGCTGCTGCACATCCAGGTAGCCGGACCTGAAGCCGGCTTCGGAGTAGGCGAGGTAGAAGGTCCACATACGGCGGAAGACCTCGTCGAAGCCCAGGGCTTCGACCTCCTCGGCGTGCTCGGTGAACCGTTCGCGCCACAGGCGCAGCGTCTCGGCGTAGTGCGGCCCGAAGCCGTCGCGAGCGGCCGTCGTGAGGCCGGTGCAGCCGGCGACGATCTGCTCGATGGCCTCGGAGGACGGCAGCTGTCCGCCGGGGAAGATGTACTTCTGCACCCAGGTGTAGGTGTCCAGGGAGGCGAGCATCCGGTCGTGCGGCATGGTGATCGTCTGGAGGGCGATCCGCCCGCCGGGTGCGAGCAGCCGGTCCAGCGTCTGGAAGTACCCGGGCCAGAACTCCGCTCCGACGGCCTCGATCATCTCCACGCTGACGATGGCGTCGTAGCGGCCGAGCACCTTGCGGTAGTCGCGCAGCAGTACGGTCACCCGGTCCTGGAGGCCCGCGGCCCGGACGCGCTGCTGCGCCAGCGCCTGCTGCTCGCGGGAGAAGGTGACGGTCAGGACGCGTGCGCCGCGCTGCGCGGCGCGGATCGCCAGCTCGCCCCAGCCGGTACCGATCTCCAGCAGCTGGGTGCCCTGGCCGACCTGCGCCAGGTCGAGCAGCCGGTCGATCTTGCGGTGCTGGGCCGCGGGCAGCAGCTGCCGCTCGGCCGGGAAGCCCCGGAAGAGCGCGGAGGAGTACGTCAGGGTCTCGTCGAGGAACAGCGCGAACAGCTCGTTGGACAGGTCGTAGTGATGGCTGACGTTGGCCTGCGAGCCGCTTGTCGTGTTGCGGTGCCGCGCCGGCCTGCGCGGCGCCCAGGCGCCGCGCAGCCGCTGCAGCGGGCCGGGCACGAGCGTGGCGGCGTTCTCGGCGAACACGGTCAGCAGGCCGACGAGGTCGGGGGCCTCCCATTCACCGGCCATGTAGGACTCGCCGAAACCGAGCAGCCCGCGGGCGCCGATCCGGCGGAAGAAGGCCGCCGGGTCCCGTACGTCCATCAGCGGTCCGCCGTGGCCGATTGTCTCGCGGCCGGCGAGGCGCACCCGCACCGGGAGCCCGCCGAGCGCGTGCCTGACAAGGCGTTCCGCGACGGCCGTGCGCAATTTGGAGGCCCTCGGCAGGCGGGCCGGCCCTGGCCGGCGCCGAAGGTCGACGGACGCGGTTCGCGAGGACGCCGGGGAGACGGACACGCTCACTTCACACCCTCCTGGGGCAGATGGCGGGGACGGGGTTGGACCGGGAGTTTGCGCAGGAACAGACGGATGCCGTGGAACCGGATTCCGGCGGACACGGCGAGGGTCGACAGGGGGTGCGCCAGTGCGGCGCGGAGCAGGGCGCGGGCGGTGGCCGGGCGGCGCTCCCCGCGTACGGTCGCGGTGAACGGGCAGGCGCCGTCGCGCTCCAGATGGACTGTCAGCTCCAGGCGTTCTTCCGGCTCAGGCAGCCGCATCCGGTAGCCGCCGTCCACCGGGAAGAACGGGGAGACGTAGAACTCCTTGTCCACGAAGGCCCGGTGGCCTGCGTCGGGGCGCAGCAGGTAGCAGTGGCGCTCACCGTAGGTGTTGTGCACCTCGGCGACGACGCAGAGCGGACGGCCGTCGGAGGCAGCGATGTCATGGGTGTGCGCATGCCCGCCGAGCCGGGGCTGTGCCTCGTCGAGCGTGACCTCGTGGCGACGCTGCAGAACGTACGCCGCGGTGAGGCCCGAAACTCCGCCGCCCACCACGGCCGTACGCCGCGGTTGCCCTGTCATTCCCGCTCCTTCCCGGCCGGCATGGAGCCGTCCCGCACCCGTCATTCGGCGCACGGGGCCGGTCGGATTGGTCCGCGTCAGATCTTTCTTCGCCGAAGGTTCGGGGGCGCCGCCCCGGGGGCGCCTCCGGGCGGGCCCGCGGGCCCGCCTACGCTGGATCGATGCGGCGTTCGGAGCGTGTGATCGGCACGGTGGTCGGCTCGGCGGTGGGCGACGCCCTGGGCGCACCCTTCGAGTTCGGCGAGCGCGGTGTGTTCCGGGCCCGATTCCCGGACGGCGTCGCCACGATGTGCGGTGGCGGCGGCTGGGACCCGGGCGAGGCCACGGACGACACACAGATGGCGGTGCTGGTCGGCGAGTCACTGCTGGAGCGCGGCGGTCTGGACCCGGCCGACATCTTCGCGCGCTTCCAGCGCTGGGCCGCGGGCGACCCCAAGGACATCGGGCTGCAGACGGAGGACGTGCTGACGAACGGCGAGCCGTGGGACCTGGCCGCCGCACTGCACTTCCAGGTCACCGGCCGGGCCGCGGGCAACGGCTCGCTGATGCGCGCATCCACCTCGGCCGTCCGTTTCGCGGGGACCGGCCGCGATGCCACGATGGCGGCGGCCCGGCGGATCGCGGCGCTCACCCATGGCGACCGCGCGGCCTGGGAGGGCACGGCGGTCTTCCACGAGTTGGTACGGGTGGCTCTGGACGGCGCGGACCCACTGGCCGCGATTCCGTCGGCGCTGGCCCAGGTCGACCCGGCTCACCGGACGCGCTGGGCGACGGTGCTCGCCCCCGAGTGGCACCCGGACGACGCGACGGAGTTCAACGGGGCGGTGTGGCCGTGCCTGGGGTCGGCGCTGTGGGCGCTGCGCACGACGGCGACCTTCGAGGGTTGCCTTGGCGCGGCGATCGACCTGGGCGGTGACACGGACACGGTCGCGGCGGTCGCGGGGGCACTGGCGGGCGCGGTGTACGGCGCGGGGGCGATCCCCGAGCGCTGGACCGGCCTGCTCCATGTCCCGCTGCCCGGCTACCCCGGCCGGGTGCTGCGCCTGGCCGAACTCACCTCACTGGCAAAGGCGCTGGCTGCCTGAGCCTCCTATGACGGGGAGGCGATGCCCACGATCCGGAGCGCGGCGTCGGCGGTGGCTTCGGCGAACCGGGCCACGGACCGGCGCGGATCCGACCGGTGCACCAGGATCACGCCCTCGATCAGACCGAACACGAGATCCGTACGGAGTGCGCGCTCGGCCTTGGTCAGCGCGGCGCCCTCCGGTGTTGCTGCCAGCAGCAGCCCGTACGCGGCCTTGAGCTCCGCCCGGACCCGGCGGAAGATCTCGAAGCGTTCCCCCTGCACCTCGGGGAGGAGATACAGCGCGCCCAGGTTGTACGGCCCGCCGCAGAGCAGCTTCACGTCCGAGCGGCACAGCTCCCACAGCCGCGTCCGCGCCGGCCGTCCGTCGTCGGCGAGCAGTTCGCGCGCCAGGGTCAGGGAGGGGGTGACGGTCGACTCGAGGAGCTCGGCGAGGATGTCCTCCTTGCCGCTGAAGTAGTGGTACATGGAGGCCTGGCGCATGCCCGCGCTCTCGGCGACCGCCCTGGTCGAGGTCGACGTGTAGCCCTGCGTGGTGAACAACTCCGCTGCTGCGGCAAGCAGTTCGTCACGAGCGGACAGTCCGCTGTCCGGCCGTTTGATCGCGCGCGGCCGTCCGACCTTGCGTCCCGTGGTGGTGCTCATACAAGCGATCGTCGCACATCGGCATCCGGCCAAGATCGGCATCGCCGCCGGGCCACGGCCCTGCCCTGGCGCGCTGGACCGCATGGACAGCCCCTGGCACCCGACGGATGATGGACAAAAGTGGTGATAGGTATGAAAGGTGTGGTTCACCATGTCCGAGCACCCCGACTGCGCCCTGGTACGCAGGGGTTACGTAGCGTTCGTCGAGGGCGACCTGAAGACGATCGAATCCCTGATGACGGCCGACGTCGTCCACCACGTACCCGGCCATCACCCGCTGTCCGGGCATCACAAGGGCCGCGAAGCCGTCCTCGACCTGTACCGGCGGCTCGGTGAGGAGACCAACGGAACCATGCAGGTCCAGCTCGAGGCCGTGCTCGCCGACGGTCGCGGGCACGTCATGTCCTTCCACACGTCCAGGGCCGACCGGGGTGACCACGGCCTGGAGATCCGCCAGGGCCTCTTCTTCACCATCGTCGGGGGCAAGATCACCGACATCGACGAATGCACCGAGGACATCGACGAGGAGAACCGCTTCTGGGGTCCGCCGGCCATGTGACCCTGCCCCTCGTCCGACACCGCCGGCCGGCGCATCGAACAGCCGACCCTGGTCACCGCGTAGCAGCGGTACCAGGGCCGCGTCGTGCCCGCGGGGCGCCTCGGCCCGGCGGCCCGGTCAGCCGACCGAGCTGTACGCCACCACACCCCGCAGCAGCGCGTCGACCGCCTTGCGGGCGTTCTTCGCGACCGTGCTGTTCTCCCGCGGCGCGGCGGCCGCGATCTGGCCCAGCACGTCGATGACCTGCTTGCTCCAGCGCACGAAGTCGCCGGCCGGCATCTCGGCCTCGCGCAGCACCTCGTCGAGCCCCTTGTCCGAGGCCCACTGGTAGGCGGCCCAGGCGAAGCCGAGATCGGGTTCGCGCTGCCCGACCCCCTCCGTCTGATTGATCTTGAATTCCTCCTCCAGGGCGTCCAGCCGGCCCCAGATGCGGACCATCTCGCCGAGCGCGGCCTTCGCCTTGCCGGCCGGCACCTTGGGCGGCACCGCATCATCGGCCTGCCGCGCCTCGTACACCAGCGCCGAGACGCACGCGGCCAGTTCGGCAGGGTTCAGTCCCTCCCACACCCCGTCGCGCAGACACTCGCTGGCCAGCAGGTCCAGCTCGCCGTAGAGCCGGGCGAGCCGCTTTCCGTGTTCGGTGACCTCGTCGGCGCGCAGATAGTCCAGCTCGGTCAGCAGCGCGACGATCCGGTCGAAGGTCCGCGCGATCGTGTTCGTACGGCCCTCTATACGGCGTTCCAGCTGATGTGTGTCGCGCTGCAGCCGGTGATAGCGCTCCGCCCACCTGGCGTGGTCCTCGCGCTCGTCGCAGCCGTGGCAGGGGTGCGCCCGCAGCTCGGCACGGAGCCGGGCGATCTGGCGGTCGTCCGCCGCCGGGGCACGGTTCCTGTGGTGCCGGTCGGGCACGATGTGACCGGCCTTGGTGCGCAGCGCCGAAGCGAGATCGCGGCGCGACTGCGGGGAGCGCGGGTTGAACGACTTCGGGATCCGCATCCGCTCCAGCGCCTCGACCGGCACCGGGAAGTCGATCGATGCCAGCCGCTTGACCTGCCGCTCCGCGGTGAGCACCAGCGGCCGCGGGCCGTCGTGGTACTCCAGTCCGCGATGCCCGTTCGTCCGGCCCGCGGGCAGCCCGGGGTCGAGCACGAGGGCGAGGCCCGCGAACTTGCCCGTCGGGACATGGATGACATCGCCCGGCTTGAGCTTCTCCAGGGACGTGGCCGCGGCGGCCCGGCGCTGGGCGGCACCCTGCTTGGCCAGCTCCGTCTCCCGGTCCTTGAGGTCGCGGCGCAGCTGCGCGTACTCCTCGAAGTCCCCGAGGTGGCAGGTCATGCCCTCCCGGTAGCCCTGCAGGCCCTCTTCGTTGCGCTGCACCTGGCGGGAGATGCCGACCACCGACTTGTCCGCCTGGAACTGCGCGAACGACGTCTCCAGCAGCTCGCGCGAGCGGTGCCGGCCGAACTGCTGCACCAGATTGACCGCCATGTTGTACGACGGCTTGAAGCTGGAGCGCAGCGGGTAGGTGCGGGTACCCGCAAGACCGGCGAGCGCGGTCGGGTCCATGGCGCGCTGCCACAGGACCACCGCATGGCCCTCCACGTCGATTCCGCGCCGTCCTGCCCGGCCGGTCAACTGGGTGTACTCGCCCGGGGTGATGTCGGCGTGCTGCTCGCCGTTCCACTTGACGAGCTTCTCCAACACCACCGATCGGGCGGGCATGTTGATGCCGAGGGCCAGGGTCTCGGTGGCGAACACGGCCTTCACCAGGCCCCGTACGAACAGCTCCTCGACGACCTCCTTGAAGGTCGGCAGCATGCCGGCGTGGTGGGCGGCGATACCGCGCTCCAGGCCTTCCAACCACTCGTAGTAGCCGAGGACATGGAGGTCCTCACGGGGGATCGCGGCGGTGCGCCCCTCGACGATCCGGCGCACCTTCGCGCGCGCCTCCTCGTCGTTGAGCCGCAGACCTGCGTACAGGCACTGCTGCACGGCGGCCTCACAGCCCGCCCGGCTGAAGATGAACGTGATGGCGGGCAACAGCCCTTCGGCGTCCAGCCGGTCGATGACCTCGGGCCGCCCCGGCGTCCAGATACGGCTGCGCTGACGCCGCTCACGCTCCCGGTCCGCCTCGCGCACCATCTTTCCGCGGCGCCGGTCCCGCGGGTTGTAGGTGCGCTGGTTCTCCATCCGGGCCAGCCGCACGAGATCGGGGTTGACCTCGCGCCGGCTCGCGCCGCGGCCGCCGTGGTCGGTCCCCTCCTCGAAGAGGTCGTACATCCGGCGGCCTGCCATGACGTGCTGCCACAGCGGGACGGGCCGCTCCTCGGCGACGATCACCTCGGTGTCACCGCGGACGGTGTCCAGCCAGTCGCCGAACTCCTCCGCGTTCGACACGGTCGCGGAGAGCGAGACCAGGGTCACCGACTCGGGGAGGTGGATGATCACTTCCTCCCACACCGCGCCGCGGAAGCGGTCGGAGAGGTAGTGCACCTCGTCCATGACCACATGGCCGAGGCCGAGCAGCGACTGGGAGCCCGCGTACAGCATGTTCCGCAGCACCTCGGTGGTCATCACGACCACGGGCGCCTCGGAGTTGACACTGTTGTCGCCGGTGAGCAGGCCCACCTTCTCGGGGCCGTAGCGCCTCACCAGATCCGCGTACTTCTGGTTGGACAGCGCCTTGATGGGCGTGGTGTAGAAGCACTTGCGACCCTGGGACAGGGCGAGATGGACGGCGAATTCGCCGACGATGGTCTTGCCTGAGCCGGTGGGTGCGGCCACGAGCACGCCCTTGCCCGCCTCCAGGGCCTGGCAGGCCTCGATCTGGAAGGGGTCCAGGTCGAATTCGTACATCGCGCGGAAGGGGGCCAGCGCAGTGGCCTCCTCGGCGGCGCGGATGCGGGAAGCGGCATAGCGCTCGGCGGGAGAGAGGTCCTCGGTCATCTTGTTCATGAGCCTACCCGTCCCCTGTGACAGTCAACGGATCTTTAATTGACCGGGGCACCTACCAGGGCGGATACCCCGTCCCGTACGCACGAACGGCCGGGTGCGCGCTCCGTGCGCCCCGGCCGCCGGCCTGCCTGCAGGTCAGGTGACGTCGTCGTACCCGTTGAGCCGGTGACTGCGCGCGTCCACCTCGCCGGTTGCCTGCTCGGGCAGGGCACGCGAAGCGGGGACTGTCTCCGCCGCACCGAGCGAGGAGGGCGTCAGGTCGAGCTCCGAGGCCTCGTCGTCGTCGAGTCCGGCGTCGGGGTCGTTGCGCCGCCGGCGCTTGTCGTTGAGCAGCGCGAATCCGACAGCCATGAAGTAGAGCAGGATGATCGGCCCGGACAGCGCGATCATGCCGAGCGGGTCGGTGGACGGAGTGGCGATCGCGCCGAAGACGAAGATGCCCATGACGGCGCCGCGCCACCAGCCGAGCATCCTCCGGCCGGTCACGACGCCCGCCGCGTTCAGCATGATCAGAATGAGGGGCAGCTCGAACGAGAACCCGAAGATCAGCACCATGCGGACGGAGAAGTCGAGGATCTTGTCGACCTCGAGGAAGTTCGCCGCGGTGTCGGGGGTGATGCTGAGCAGCACCTTCATGCTCACCGGCATGATCAGGAACGCGAGGTAGGCCCCGGCCGCGAAGAGCGGAACGGCCGCGCACGAGAAGAGGTAGGTGTACTTCTTCTCGTTCTTGTGCAGGCCCGGCGCGACAAAGGCCCACAGCTGGTAGAGCCATACAGGACAGGACACGAGGATGCCCGCCATGAGGACCACCTTCACCGTGGTGGTGAAGGGAGACAGCAGGTCGTTGTACGCGATGGTGGCGCACTTGCCGCCGGTCTCCAGAACGCCCTTCTCACAGGCGGGTACCGGCGACGCAAGAAGATCCATCAGCTCCTGGCTGTAGAACGCGGCGGCCACGGACGCGATCACGATCGCCAGCATCGCCTTCGCGAGCCGGTTCCGGAGCTCACGCAGATGGTCCGCGAGCGGCATGCGCCCCTCGGGGTCCTTCTCCTTCTGCTGTGTGCGGGCAGACTTGAGCAACCCACGTCCTCATCTCGTGCGGCAGGCCATGATCACGGCCTTGGGGTCAGCGCTGGTGGGTGTCGGTGGGCTCGTTCACGGGGCGAGCGCTGGTCACATCGCCGGGAGCCGCCTGGATGGTGCGGGGAGCGGGCTGGTCCTGCGCCGGGTCCTTGGGCTCGGCCGGGGTCGCCGCCGGCTGCCCGTCGGACTTCATCGCCTTGGCCTCGCTCTTCAGGATCCGAGCCGACTTGCCCAGCGAACGTGCCATGTCGGGAAGCTTCTTGGCCCCGAACAGAAGGAGGATGAGCAGCGCGATGATGATGATCTCGGTGGGCCCGATCTGACGGAACATAACTGTGTCTACCTTCTCACCGAGGCGGCTTGGGGCTCTGGTCTGCCGATCACGGTGGACTGGTGTCCGAGCCGCGACCGGCTGCGATCGTAACTCGCACGGGTAAACGCCGGGCAATCCCCGTGCATACTCCCGTCAGCGGTCGGCGCCTCATCACCGGTGCCGCCACCAGCAGCGTACCCCTCGGGTCTGTGCCGCAGCAGGGTGCGTGCGCGATCGCGGACAACGCTGTCAGCGCGCTCCCGCGCCCGGCTCCGGACGTGCTGCGCACGGCCTCAGCGCAGTGCTTCGCCTGTGCGCGCAAGATCCGTGGCCGCCCGCTCCAGATCCTCCGCGGCCCTGTTGATGCGCTCCGTGGTGCGGGAGACCTCGCGGCCGAGCCGCTGGGCCTCGATGAAGACCCTGATACCGAGCACGCCGAGTACGGCGATGCCGAGGAAGCCGAGGGCGATGGCGAGCATGGGCCAGAACATGCGCAGAGCCTAGACCGTTCCGGAACCGTAAGGTCACATGCCGGTGTGCAGGCGCAGGGTCCGCACGCCGCCACCGGTGAGAAGTTCGACGATCCGCTCACCGGCGGGCTTGCGCACCGCGATGCCGCACTCGGGGCAGGTGAAGGAGTAGAAGGTGGTTCGGCGGCTACCGCCGATCGCCAGGCGCAGCGCCCCCGCCGAGAGCTCGAAGCGGGCCCGGCAGTCGGGGCAGGCGGCCTTGAACAGGACCGGTCCGACGGCGGCCGGGATCTTGGGCATCACAGACATGGGCGCGCTGCTCTCCTTATTCCTGACCGTCGTAGGCCGCGAGCGCCTCGCGCGCCGCCGTCCTGGCACTGTCCGCCAGGTCCGCAGGCGAGACGATCCGCCCGTCGCGGCCGAGCCTCAGCCCCAGCCGGCGAAGCGACGCGGGGTCCGGGGTGCGCAGCGTGATGCGCAGACCGCCGTCCGGCAGCTCCTGGGCGCTGTCGTGCGGGTAGTACTCGGCGACCCAGCGCCCGCCGGGCCCGACCTCGACCACTACCTCGGGGTCGTCCGCCGACGGCTGCACCAGCCCCTCGGACAGGTCACGCAGCTCGATCTCCGGCGGCGCGGCGGGGGCGTCGAGCAGCCTGATCTCGGCGACCCGGTCGAGCCGGAAGGTCCGGCGCGCCTCGGAGAGTCGGCACCAGGCCTCCATGTACGTGTGGCCCACCGCGAAGAGCCGGATCGGGTCGACCTCGCGCTCGGTGAGTTCGTCGCGTGCCGGAGAGTAGTAGCGCAGCCACAGCCTGCGCCGCTCGGAGATCGCCCGGTCCACGTCGGCGAAGACCCCGCCCTCGGACTCGAAGGTGACCGACAGCCGGGAGCTGGCACCGGCGGCCTCGCCGGCCGCGGCCTCCAGTTTGGCCGTGGCCCGCAGGAGCGCCTCGCGGTCGCCCTCCCGCAGCCCCGGCAGGGTCGCCACCGCCCGCGCGGCCACCAGGAGGGCGGTCGCCTCGTCGGCGGCGAGCCGCAGCGGCTCGGCGGTGCTGGAGCCGGAGGCGTCGGGGTTGCGCCACCAGATGCGTTCGCCGTCGGTGTCGATGTCGAGCAGATCGCCGCCGCGGAAACTCGTCCCGCACATCGGCAGTACGTCGAGATCGGAGATCAGCTCGTCCTCGGTGATCCCGAAGGCACGGGCGACGTCCACGATGCGCGCACCGGGGCGCTCCCGCAGATAGGTCACCAGCGAGAGCATCCGCCGGGTCTGGTCGATCGCGTTCGTGGCCATGGTCGTACGAGTTCCCCTCAGCCCTTGGCCACGGCACGCAGCCGGTCCACCACATCGGCCCGCAGATCCGCGGGCTCCAGCACGACGACGTCCGGTCCGAACTCCACCAGCCAGGCGTCGAGCCCGTGTCCGTACGGAATCTCCAACTCGTCCCAGCCCTGGCCCAGTTCCGTCACCGACCGGGCCCGGGAGCGCAGTGGGTAGCCGCAGCCCGCGCGCAGTCTGATGCGCGCGGTACGGGTCGCGCTCTCCCCGGCCCAGCTCTCGACGGTCTCCCGCACGGTGACCACATCGGGCACAGGCGCGGTGAACGCCCCCGAACGGGAGCGGACCTTGCCGGTGATACGGGACAGCCTGAAGACGCGCTCCGCGCCCCGGTCCCGGTCGAACCCGGCGAGATACCAGTGCCCGCGCCAGCATTCGAGCGTCCACGGCTCGACATGGCGCTGCTCGGGTCGTGCCGCGTTCGCCTTGCGGTAGTCGAAGACGACGGGGCGGCGGTCGCGGCAGGCGAGCATCAGCGGCTCGAACGACGCCTCGTGGACGGGGATTCGGGGCTCGAGGGCGCCGTGCTGCGCCTCGTAGTCGTCCTGCGTCTCGGGCATTCCGGCCGCACGCAGCTTCTGCAGTGCGCCGCTGGCCGCCCCTGCGAGCCTGGCCTGCTGCCACACCTTGGCCGCCAGTCCCAGTGCCGCGGCCTCCTCGGCCTCGAGGGCGATGGCGGGCAGCCGGTTGCTGTCGCGGCGGGCGAGATAGCCGATCTCCCCGTCGAGATTCTCCACCGTCTCGATGACCAGGCCGAGTTCGCGCAGATCGTCCTTGTCGCGTTCGAACATCCGGTTGAAGGACTCGTCGGAGCCGGCCTCCAGGTAGGCCTCGATGGATCCGCGCAGCTCCCGCTTGCTGAGCGGACGCCGGGTCCCCAGCAAGCACAGCGCCAGATTCATCAGCCGCTCTGCCTTGGCAATGGCCATCGACGCCCCGCACCCTCCTGCCGCAATCACTTCCGAGCGTCGACCGTACCGCTCCGGGGTGTCCGGGCCAAAGCCGAGGGCCCATGCCATCAGGCATGGGCCCTCGTCGAGCTGTACCGCACCGGATCCGACCGGAGCCGGTCACAGACGAAAGATCAGACCGCGACCAGGTCGCAGACGAAGATCAGCGTCTCGCCCGGGGCAATGGTGCCGCCACCGGCGCCTCGGTCGCCGTAGGCGAGGTGCGCGGGGATGGTCAGCCGGCGACGGCCGCCGACCTTCATACCCTGCACGCCCTGGTCCCAGCCCTTGATGACCTGGCCGACGCCGAGCTGGAACTGCAGCGGGGTGCCGCGGTTCCAGGACGCGTCGAACTCCTCGCCGGTGCTGTAGGCGACGCCGACGTAGTGGACGGAGACGGTGTCCCCGGCCTTGGCGACCGGCCCGTCACCCTCCCACAGGTCCACGATCTCGAGCTCGGCGGGAGCCGGGCCCTCGGGGAAGTCGATCTCGGGCTTGTCGATGCTCACGGATGTTGCTCCTTGCGTTCTCTGTTCGAGTCAACCAGGACAGTCTTACAGAACTGCCAGGATGTCGACGGAGAAGACAAGCGTGGAGTTGGCCGGGATCTTGGGCTGCGCCTGGTCACCGTAGGCCATGTCCGGCGGGATGACGAGCAGTACGCGGCTGCCCACCTTCTTGCCCTCCAGGCCCTTCTGCCAGCCCGGAATCACCTGTGCGAGCGGGAAGCTGACCGGCGCGTCGCCGCGGGAGTAGCTGCTGTCGAACTCCTTGCCGTCCTTCCACACGACGCCCTTGTACTTCACCGCCAGCGTGTCGGACGCCTTGACCGCGGGGCCGTCGCCCTCGATGACGTAGTTCGACACCAGCTTGGTCGGCGCGTCCTTCTTCGGCACCGTGATCGAGGGTGCCTTGCCGTCGGTGTTGGTGCCGACCTTGGGCAGGTCGATGTTGTCCTGGGCGACGTCGGTGCCCTTGGCGGAGGCCGGGATGGTGGTCGCCTTCAGGATGTCGACGATGAACACGAGGGTGGCGTTGGGCTTGATGTCGCCCTGGCCCTGCGCGCCGTAGCCGAGCGCGGGCGGGATGACGAGCTGCACCCTGCTGCCGACCTTCTGGCCCTCCAGGCCCTGGTCCCAGCCCTTGATGACCTGGCCGGCGCCGATCGTCAGATCGAACGGCTGCTTGCGGTCGAAGCTGTTGTCGAACGGCTTGTCCGAGTCCCAGGCCTGTCCCAGATAGTTGACCGTGACCGAGTCGCCCTTCTTGACGGTCGCGCCGTCACCCTCCTTGATGACCTCGACCTTCAGCTCCTTGGGCGGATCGCCCTTACCCTTCGCCAAGGTCGGCTTTTCACCGAACTTGGCGCCGGCCGTGATCGCGGGCAGGCCATTGGCGGACGCGGTGGATTCGGAGCCCTTGTCGTTGCCGCAGGCCACTGCTGACAACAGCAGCAGGGGGACGACAAGAAGGCCGGCAAGTCGGCGCACGTGTTCCTCAGATCTCAGACGGCACTTTGGTTTCCCGACACTCTAGGGCGTGCCACGGGCCCCGCACGTGCAACGTACGGGGCCCGTGTGACGTTCCGAAGGATCTGCTACATGCCGGCGATGAGCTTCTCCACCCGGTCGTCGACCGAGCGGAAGGGGTCCTTGCACAGAACGGTGCGCTGCGCCTGGTCGTTGAGCTTCAGATGCACCCAGTCGACCGTGAAGTCCCGTCGCTGCTCCTGGGCCCGCCGGATGAAGTCACCGCGCAGCCGCGCCCTGGTGGTCTGCGGAGGCACCGACTTGCCCTCGAAGATCTTCAGGTCGTTGCAGATGCGGGCGGCCTGCCCCTTGCGCTCCAGGAGGTAGTACAGGCCGCGCCGCCGGTGGATGTCGTGGTACGCGAGGTCTATCTGCGCGACCCGCGGATGCGACATGGTCATGTTGTGCTTGGCCCGGTACCGCTCGATGAGCTTGTACTTCATCACCCAGTCGATCTCGGTGCCGATCCGGTCCAGGTCCTCCGCCTCGATCGCCTCCAGCGTGCGGCCCCACAGCTCCAGGACCTGCTCCACGACGCCGGTGCGGATGCCCCGGCGGTCCACGAAGTCCACGGCCTTCTCGTAGTACTCGCGCTGTACCTCGAGGGCGGACGCCTCACGGCCACTGGCGAGGCGCACCTTGCGCTGCCCGGTGATGTCGTGGCTGACCTCGCGGATGGCCCGGATCGGGTTCTCCAGGGTGAGGTCGCGCATCACCGTGCCGGCCTCGATCATGCGCAGCACCAGGTCGGTCGCGCCGACCTTCAGCAGCATGGTCGTCTCCGACATGTTCGAGTCACCGACGATCACATGCAGGCGGCGGTAGCGCTCGGCGTCGGCGTGGGGTTCGTCGCGGGTGTTGATGATCGGGCGCGAACGGGTGGTGGCGGAACTGACGCCCTCCCAGATGTGCTCGGCGCGCTGGCTGACACAGTAGACCGCGCCTCGCGGCGTCTGGAGCACCTTGCCGGCACCGCACAGCAGCTGCCGGGTGACCAGGAACGGGATCAGAATGTCCGCGAGCCGGGAGAACTCTCCGTGGCGGGCCACCAGATAGTTCTCATGGCAGCCGTAGGAGTTTCCCGCCGAGTCGGTGTTGTTCTTGAAGAGATAGACGTCGCCCGCGATTCCCTCCTCGTGCAGGCGGCGTTCGGCGTCGACGAGCAGGCCCTCGAGAATGCGCTCGCCGGCCTTGTCGTGCGTGACCAGCTCGGTCACGTTGTCGCATTCGGGTGTTGCGTATTCCGGATGCGAACCCACGTCGAGGTACAGACGGGCGCCGTTCCGCAGGAAGACATTGCTGCTGCGGCCCCATGACACAACACGGCGGAAGAGGTAGCGCGCCACTTCGTCAGGTGACAGTCGGCGCTGTCCCCTGAACGTGCACGTGACGCCGTACTCGTTCTCCAGCCCGAAAATGCGGCGGTCCATGTCTGAACATTACGCCTCACGGCCTGAGCTGAAACCGGGTTGGGCAGCACCGTTTCGATCATTTTCCGAAGAGGCCGGGGCCGAGCCCGCAATGTCCTTGCTGCGGCCGGGAACTGCCAGTACCCGCTGAGTGGCCGTCAGAACCAGCAGCGCGGCACATCCCGCGGCCCCCGCGACCGCGAAACTCCACGCCGTGCCGCCGATCTCGACGACCGGGCCCGCCACGGCCGTTCCGACCGCCGCACCGACGCCGAACGTGGTCACCAGCCATGAGAACGCCTCGGTGACCGTACCCCTCGGGGCATGCCGGTCGACCACGATGAACGCGCAGGCGATGGCGGGGGCGAGGAAGACACCGGCGAGCGCGGACAGTGCCGTCATCGCCACGACACCGGGAGTGAGGACCAGCGGCAGGTACCCGGCCGCCAGCAGGGCCACCAGGATCCGCAGCCGGCGCTCGGGGGCCCCGGCCCACTGGCGGGCTCCGTACGCGGTGCCGCCGATCAGCGCGCCGAGTCCGAGAGCGGCCATCAGCCAGCCGTACACCGATGCGCGGCCGTGGTCGTCGGCGTACGCGACTCCGGCGACGGTGATCGAGCCGAGGGCCAGACCGACGAAGAACAACGCGCCGAGCAGGGCCAGCAGCCCCGGCGAGCGCAGCGCGCCCAGCCAGTGCGCCTCGCGGGGGGCCGAGCGCCACGAACGCGAGGGTGCGGACATGACCACGGACAGTGCCCCCAGGACGCCTACCGCATTGATGACGAGCAGCGCCGCGGCGGGCGACCAGAGGGCGACGAGGAGGGTCACGAGCAGCGGGCCGACCGTGAACATCACTTCCTGGGCCACGGCGTCCATCGCGTACGCCCGGTGCACCTGCTCCTGACGGCCGAGCACGCTGGGCCACAGGGCCCGCAGTCCGCCCTCCAGGGGCGGCGTGAACAGGCCCGCAATGGTCACGGCGGCGTAGGCGAGAGGCAGCGGGCCGGTGCCCGCGACGGCGAACAGCGCCATGCCGAGCGCGGAGACGACGGCGGCAGGCAGCTGCACGCGGGGCTGGCCGTACAGGTCCACGGCACGGCCCAGCAGCGGCTGGCCGAGCGCGGTGGCCAGCCCGTACACCGCGGCGAGCGCACCCGCGAGGGTGTAGCTGCCCCCTTCGGCGCGGATGAACAGGACGATCGCGATGTGGCCGGTGGCGTTCGGCAGCCTGCCGACCAGGGTGCCGGTCAGCAGCCGTGCCGCGTGCGGCGCCCTGAGGATGTCTGCGTATCCGGCGGCCATGCCGCAACCCCTCTCCCCCGGACCGTCCGAGGTTTTACGTATAACGTACGCGGTCATACGTACCATGTCGACAGTCCGCGGGTCCACCGAGCCGCCGCCGGCGGACACGTGCACGAGCGGACGGGCGGCGGAGGACGGCACGTATGGCACACCGGTCCAGGCAGGACCGCCCCGTCGCCCCGGCGACGGAGACCCCCCGCCCCACCAGCCGCGACGTGGCCCGCGTCGCCAGGGTCTCGCAGGCCACCGTGTCCCTCGTGCTCGGCGACAAATGGAGGGGCCGCGTCTCCGAACGCACCGCCGCCCTCGTCCGCGGCGCGGCAGAGGAGATCGGCTACCGGCCCAACCTCGCGGCCCGCAATCTCCGGCTGGGGCGCACCCGGACCGCGCTGCTCGTCGTCCCCGCCCTCACCAACGAATTCTTCGCCCGCGTGTACGCCGGCGCATCGGCCGTCGCCGCCGAGCACGGTTTCGGCGTCGTGCTGTATCCCTCCCCCGAGGGCATCGGTCCCGCGAAGGACCCGTTCGCTTCCGCACGCGCGGCACTCGACGGCGTCATCGCCTCGTCCATGGCCGCCCAGGCCCTCACCGCCATCCGCGGCACCGATCTGCCGCTGGTCATGCTCGACAGCGACCCGGCCGACCGCGGCGCGGCAGGCCACGTCAACCTCGACATCGCCGACGGAATGCGTCAGGTCACCGACCACCTGCTGGCCCTCGGCCACCGCCGGTACGTCCACCTCGCCTCCGCCGTCTCCTCCTGGACCTTCGATGTACGCGCGCGGGCTCTGCGCTCCGCACTCGGCGCCGTCCCCGGCACCGAACTGCGCACGGTCCGTGCCGCCCTCGATGTCGGCAGTGCCCGTGCGGCGGCGGAAGGCGCCCTGACCGCATCGGGCCCCCGGCCCACGGCCCTCGTCTGCGACGACGACATCCTGGCCGCCGGTGCCTGCAAGGCGGCCCGCCGCCTCGGCCTGCGTGTCCCGGAGGACCTCACGGTCACGGGCTTCGACGACCTCGCACTCGCCACTGCCGTGGAACCGGAGCTCACCACGGTGCGCCTGCCCGCCGAACGCGTCGGCGAGCAGGGTATGACCGCCCTGCTCGCGGTCCTGTCCGGCCGCGAGCCGGAGGAGACCGACCTGCCCGTGGAGCTCGTCGTCCGCGGCTCCTCCGCGCCGCCGCCGGCCGGCTGACGGGCCGTCCGCGAAAAGGCCGCCAACGCCCGGACCGGCAGTTCGACCACCGGCCGTTCCCGGGCCCGGCCACGGCGGCCCGGAAACGGCTGTGCCCGGACCGCACGGGCGGTCCGGGCACAGGCGGAACAAAGCGGCCGGGCGCTACTCCCCGGCCTCCTCGCCCTCCTCGGTGTCGGAAGGAGCATCCGTCGGCGTCGACGCGGCGCCGTCGGCCTCGAGCAGCCGGGTCAGCTGCCGCCCCACGATCCGCTTGAACTTCCGCTGCTGAGGCCGCGTACGGTCGAGAACAGCGACCTCGAGCCGCTCCGCCGGGATCTCCCGGTCGGTGCCGTTGGCCTGGCTGGACAGGGCCTGTACCGCCAGCTTCAGCGCCTCGGCGAGCGTCATCCCGTCACGGTGCCGCTGGTCCAGGAAGGTGCTGATCTGCTCCGCGTTGCCACCGACCGCCACCGAGCCGTGCTCGTCCACGATCGAGCCGTCGTGCGGCAGCCGGTAGATCTGGTCACCCTCCGGAGCGGCGCCCACCTCGGCGACCACCAGCTCCACCTCGTACGGCTTCTCGCCGGCGCTGGAGAAGATGGTGCCCAGCGTCTGCGCGTAGACGTTGGCGAGCCCACGGGCCGTCACATCGTCGCGGTCGTAGGTGTACCCCCGCAGATCCGCGTAGCGCACGCCGCCGATCCGCAGGTTCTCGTACTCGTTGTACTTGCCGGCTGCGGCGAAGCCGATCCGGTCGTAGATCTCACTGAACTTGTGCAGCGCACGGGACGGATTCTCGCCGACGAAGACAATGCCGTCGGCGTATTGCAGCACGACGAGGCTGCGGCCACGGGCGATGCCCTTGCGGGCGTATTCCGCCCGGTCGGCCATGGCCTGCTGGGGTGAGACATAGAACGGCGTCGACACCGGCTATCCGTCCCTTTCTGTCAGAGGCAGAGGCGAGTACATCAGAGCAGCGCGGCGCGCGGGCCGTCGGGCTGGATGAGGCGTCCCTCGATGATCGAGCGGGCGATCTGGGAGGTCTCGGCCTCGGTCAGCCGGCGGAAGCCCTCGTCCGTGATGACGGTGACGATCGGATAGATCTGCCGGGCCACGTCCGGACCACCGGTCGCCGAGTCGTCGTCGGCCGCGTCGTACAGCGCCTGGACGACAAGGGTGGTGGCCTGCTGCTCGGTGAGATCCTCGCGGTAGAGCTTCTTCATCGCGCCACGGGCGAAGATCGAACCGGAGCCGGTCGCCGCAAAGCCGTGCTCCTCGGAACGGCCGCCGGTCACGTCGTAGGAGAAGATGCGGCCCTTCTCCCGGTCGATGTCGTACCCGGCGAACAGGGGCACCACGGCCAGGCCCTGCATGGCCATGCCGAGGTTGCTGCGGATCATCGTCGAGAGACGGTTCGCCTTGCCCTCCAGCGACAGCTGCGCACCCTCGACCTTCTCGAAGTGCTCCAGCTCGAGCTGGAACAGCTTGACCATCTCCACCGCGAGCCCGGCGGTGCCGGCGATCCCCACGGCCGAGTACTCGTCGGCCGGGAAGACCTTCTCGATGTCGCGCTGCGCGATCATGTTGCCCATCGTGGCCCGCCGGTCGCCCGCGAGCACCACACCGCCCGGAAACGTCGTGGCGACGATGGTCGTGCCGTGCGGCGCCTCGATGGCACCCTGCACGGGCGGCAGAACACGCTTCCCGGGCAGCAGCTCCGGGGAGTGCTGGCCCAGAAAGTCCATGAACGAGGACGAGCCGGGCGTCAGGAAGGCAGCTGGTAGACGCCCGGTGCTACGAGTGTTGGCTTCCACGCGTTTCCTTCCACATATGCGGCTGTACGCCTTGTGACGTCCGGCCGATCCTTGAAATGCCCCAACGCCGCGTTGCAGCTGAAGCACAGTACGCCTCGGACCCTACCCGTCTCAGGACAGTGATCCACATGTTCGGCCGGAGCAGAAAAACAGATACCGCACACGCCTCGCCGCTCGGCAGTCGTCCCGTCCAACTCGGCAGGAGTCGGGCTGCACTTGCACTGCAGGCAGGTGATGCAATTCCGCTTCGCCCGACTGTCCAGCCTTGCACCTCCCGGCGCTGCCGGGAGCACTCCGCGGAGCACTCCCGGCAGTACGCCTGAAGGTCTTTCCGAGCCGCTTTTATCGCCGGCGAGAGAATTCTCGCGGCAATGTCCGTCCGCATCGCGGGCAATCCTCCCCACCCGCAGATTCGGACATCAACGACTATTGCCCACCCTTTTGCACAAATGACCTGACGAAGTCCTCTGCGTTCTCTTCGAGCACATCATCGATTTCATCCAGCACGGAGTCGACGTCGTCCGACAGCTTCTCCTGGCGCTCCTTGAGGTCGGCCGCAGCCTGCGCATCCTGCGCCTGCTCCTCGACCTCCTCCGTGGAACGCGTGGCCTTCTGCTGTCCGCCGCCGGTGTCCTTGGTCGCCATGTCCCTCACCCCGCTCGGTTTGCCCTGACGTGAGTTCGTTCGGTCAAGATCAGACCCTACAAGCAGGGTCCGACATCGGCCCCGCACTTCACTCAACGTCCGGGGACCACCTCGATGATTCCCGGACGGGAGCCGTTTCAGCCGCCCGAGAGCACCCGGACCAGCTCCTCCGCCGTGCGGCACCGGTCCAGCAGCTCCTTGACGTGGTTGCGGGTGCCCCGCAGGGGCTCCAGGGTCGGCACCCGCTGGAGGGAGTCCCTGCCCGGCAGGTCGAAGATGACCGAGTCCCAGGAGGCCGCTGCCACGTCGTCGGCGTACTGTTCCAGGCAGCGGCCGCGGAAGTAGGCGCGGGTGTCCTCCGGAGGCTTGTTCTCGGCCCGCTCGACGGCCTGCTCGTCCAGCAGCCGCTTCATCTTCCCGCGGGCCGCCAGCCGGTTGTACAGGCCCTTCTCGGGACGTACGTCGGCGTACTGGAGGTCCACCAGGTGCAGCCGCGCCGCGTCCCAGTCGAGGCCGTCACGCCGCCGGTAGCCCTCCATGAGCTCCTTCTTGGCGATCCAGTCCAGCTCGCCGGCCAGGCTCATCGGGTCGTTCTCGAGCCGGTTCAGGGTGTCCTCCCAGCGCGTGAGGACGTCCTTGGTCTGGTCGTCGGCATCCGCCCCGAAGCGTTCCTCCACGTACTTGCGGGCGAGCTCGAAGTACTCCATCTGCAGCTGGACCGCGGTCAGTGTCCGGCCGCTGCGGAGCGTGACCAGGTGCTTCAGGCTCGGGTCGTGGGAGACCTGGTGGAGGGTGCGTACGGGCTGTTCCACCGCCAGGTCGACAGCGATGAAGCCGTCCTCGATCATGGAGAGCACCAGGGCCGTGGTGCCCAGCTTGAGGTAGGTCGAGATCTCGGACAGATTGGCGTCGCCGATGATCACATGGAGCCTGCGGTACTTCTCGGCGTCGGAGTGGGGCTCGTCCCGGGTGTTGATGATGGGGCGCTTCAGCGTGGTCTCGAGACCGACCTCGACCTCGAAGTAGTCGGCCCGCTGGCTGATCTGGAAGCCGTGCTCGTGGCCGTCCTGGCCGATTCCGACCCGTCCGGCACCCGTGATGACCTGCCGGGAGACGAAGAACGGCGTCAGATGGCGCACGATGTCCGAGAACGGGGTCTCCCGCTTCATCAGGTAATTCTCGTGCGTGCCGTAGGACGCGCCCTTGTTGTCGGTGTTGTTCTTGTACAGGTGGATCGGCTGGGCGCCGGGGAGCTGGGCCGCGCGCTCGGCGGCCTCGGCCATGATCCGCTCGCCGGCCTTGTCCCACAGGACGGCGTCCCGGGGGTTGGTGACCTCGGGCGAGCTGTATTCGGGGTGGGCATGGTCGACGTAGAGCCGTGCACCGTTGGTGAGGATGACGTTGGCCAGGCCGATGTCCTCGTCGGTGAGCTGGCTGGAGTCGGCGGCCTCGCGGGCGAGGTCGAAGCCGCGGGCGTCCCGCAGCGGATTCTCCTCCTCGAAGTCCCAGCGGGCGCGGCGCGCCCGGTGCATCGCCGCCGCGTAGGCATTGACGATCTGGGACGAGGTGAGCATGGCATTGGCGTTCGGGTGGCCCGGGACGGAGATGCCGTACTCCGTCTCGATGCCCATTACTCGCCGTACAGTCATGCGGCCCTCCTTGCCCGGCGGCGTTCCTGTCCGGGAACGGCGCTCAAGTACCGCTGTTGCTCCGGTGCGTGTGCGGTGCCCGTCCCCGCACTGCGCGACTCGGCGGTACCGACGAGCCTAGAACGCCTCTGCGCTGGTGGGGAGATCAATTTCGTCATTGCTCCGGTGTGGTCGGACCTGTCCGGAAAGCAACCGGCTGCGGATGCTGGGGGTCCCCCCGCCGAAGGCGGGGGGACGGGCATCCGCAGCCGGTGCCGCCTGTTACAGGTACTGACCGGTGTTGGCCACCGTGTCGATGGAACGTCCGGTGTCGGCGCCCTGCTTCCCGGTGACGAGGGTGCGGATGAAGACGATCCGCTCGCCCTTCTTTCCGGAGATCCGGGCCCAGTCGTCCGGGTTGGTGGTGTTGGGCAGGTCCTCGTTCTCCTTGAACTCGTCCACGCAGGCCTGGAGGAGGTGGGAGACCCGAAGGCCCTTCTGGTTGTGGTCGAGGAAGGCCTTGATGGCCATCTTCTTGGCCCGGTCGACGATGTTCTGGATCATCGCTCCGGAGTTGAAGTCCTTGAAGTAGAGGACTTCCTTGTCGCCGTTGGCGTACGTGACCTCGAGGAAGCGGTTCTCCTCGGTTTCGGCGTACATCTGTTCCACGACCGACTGGATCATGGCGTGGGCGGCGGCTTCCTTGGACCCGCTGTGCTCGGACAGGTCGTCCGCGTGCAGCGGCAGCGAGGCTGTCAGGTACTTGGCGAAGATGTCCCTGGCCGCCTCGGCGTCCGGACGCTCGATCTTGATCTTGACGTCGAGCCGGCCGGGCCGCAGGATCGCGGGGTCGATCATGTCCTCGCGGTTGGAGGCGCCGATCACGATGACGTTCTCCAGGCCCTCCACACCGTCGATCTCGGCGAGCAGCTGCGGGACGATCGTGTTCTCGACGTCCGAGCTCACACCCGATCCACGGGTACGGAAGAGGGACTCCATCTCGTCGAAGAAGACGATGACGGGGGTGCCCTCGCTGGCCTTCTCCCGGGCACGCTGGAAGACGAGGCGGATGTGCCGCTCGGTCTCGCCGACGTACTTGTTCAGGAGTTCGGGACCCTTGATGTTGAGGAAGTAGCTCTTGCCGGCGGGCTGGCCGGTGACCTCGGCGACCTTCTTGGCAAGGGAGTTGGCGACGGCCTTGGCGATGAGCGTTTTGCCGCAGCCGGGCGGACCGTAGAGCAGGATGCCCTTGGGCGGGCGCAGTTCGTGCTCCTTGAACAGGTCGGGGTAGAGGTACGGCAGCTCGACCGCGTCGCGGATCATCTCGATCTGGCCGCCCAGACCGCCGATCTTGTCGTAGTCGACGTCCGGGACCTCTTCGAGGACCAGCTCCTCGACCTCGCTCTTGGGCACGACCTCGTAGACGTAACCCGAGCGGGGCTCGAGCAGCAGGGCGTCACCAGGACGGATGGTGATGTCCATGAGCGGCTCCGCGAGCCGCACCACCCGCTCTTCGTCGGTGTGGCCGATCACCAGGGCACGCTCGCCGTCCTCGAGGATCTCCTTGAGGGTGACGATGTCCCCGGCACGCTCGAACTCCATGGCCTCGACCACGTTGAGCGCCTCGTTGAGCATGACCTCCTGGCCGCGCTTGAGCTCGTCGAGCTCGACGCTGGGGCTCACGTTCACCCGGAGCTTGCGGCCCCCGGTGAAGATGTCACATGTGCCGTCCTCGATCGCCTGCAGGAAGACACCGAAGCCGGCCGGCGGCTGGGCGAGCCGGTCGACCTCCTCCTTGAGGGCCACGATCTGGTCGCGGGCCTCACGGAGCGTGTTGGCGAGCCGCTCGTTCTGAGCGGACACGCCGGCCAGGTTGGTCTGCAGCTCGACGATCCGCTCTTCGAGAATCCTCGTATGACGCGGAGAGTCGGCGAGCTTGCGGCGCAGGACGGCGATTTCCTGCTCGAGATAGGCAACCTGGCCGGCTGGGTCTTCAGACCCCCGCCCCGGCCGGATGCCGCGGTTGATGTCGTCGTCGTGGGCTGCCACGGTCCTCACCTCCTCCAAGGGGAGCTGGACGCTTCCTGACCCTACCTGTGTGGGTGGTGATTGAAACCCCTAGATCACTAAAGACGGAAGGGGGTGTGTCCGATCTTCACCCTTGCGCTCTCCCTCACGCCAGGGGAATACCCACCCGATACCCACCCAGCAACATCGGAAAGCGGGCGGTTGTATCGTCGAAGCGTTCAACACCCGTCACGGCTCGCACGACTTGCGTCACCGCGATCCACGACTCGGGCCCGGTGGGGCCGGCGTCGGCGCCCTGCTTCACCGGCCGGGGGTCCGGGGGTTGTCCCCGGAACACAGCACAGGGCTGTACCCGACAAAGGAACGGCAGGAGATATGACCGTGCAGCACGAGGCTCCCTCCGAAGGCGTCGGTGAGGCGCTCGAGGTCTGGATCGACCAGGACCTCTGCACCGGCGACGGCATCTGCGTCCAGTACGCCCCGGAGGTCTTCGAGCTGGACATCGACGGGCTTGCCTATGTGAAGTCCACCGATGACGAACTGCTCCAGGACCCGGGCGCCACAACGCCTGTGCCGCTTCCGCTGCTGAACGACGTGGTGGACTCGGCCAAGGAGTGCCCGGGCGACTGCATCCACGTCAGGCGCGTTTCGGACAAGGTCGAGGTCTTCGGCCCCGACGCAGAGTGACGCGTCACACACCCTGCGCCTGAGGCTGGGCGGTGCGGACGAACGTCCCGCCCTGCCACTGCCACTTGACCGTCTCCCGCAGGTCCGGGCAGCAGCTCGGCACCTCGGGCGAGGAGTACCCGAGCAGGGTCGCGGTGATCGCGCCGTCACGTACGGCGATCTCCTTGACGCTCCGCTTCTCGGCGGGCGCGACAAGGGTCGCGACGACACGGGGGCTCCCCTCCCGGCTGCCGGCCAGCACATAGACGCCGCTCGGCGGGGTGCCGGAGCCTGCGTCGCAGCGGGCCGCCGCCACCGTCTCGGGGGTGCCGTCGCCGTCGAGGTCGCCGGTCACCTTGTGTGTGACCAGGCTCTTCGCTCCCCCGCACTCGAGCGGTAGCGCGACGTCCGAAGGGTCGGGCGCCGGCAGCGGGGCCGCTGCCGTGGTGGTCCGCGGGGCGCCTGGCTGGGAGGCGGTGGCGGCATCGGGCTGGAGCAGTCCGGCACCCGCGACGACCGCGGCCATCGCCGTCGCGGTGGCCAGCCAGTGCACCGGGCGGGCGTGGGTGTGCGCGAGGTCCGGGACGGCGGAGTTCTGCACGCGGGGAGTCTCCTGAGAAGGCGGTGCCGGTGGGGTGGCTCGCATCGTGCCATACGTCACACCCGGGCGGAACACTGGGGTCCGCACATCGTCGCAATGGCAACGCAAGAAATGCCCGAGTACGGCTCGAGCGCGGCACGACGGCAACGCGAGGACGCCGCCGCCGAGTTCTCCGTATGGCACGGGAACTCGGCGGCGGCGTCGGTGCGTTGTGCGCAGGATCGGGCGGTTCAGCCCTTGTTGGGGCCTTCGTAGTCCTCGCCGTACGCACCCTTGGCGGGCCGGCGGCGGCGCATCGGCGGCTCCACACCGTCGGCGAGACGGCGGGCGGTGACGAGGAAACCGGTGTGTCCGATCATCCGGTGGTCCGGGCGGACGGCCAGGCCCTCGACGTGCCAGTTGCGGATCATCGACTCCCACGGCTGCGGCTCGGCGAAGCAGCCGATCTCACGGATGGACTCGACGGTGCGCGCGAGCTGGGTGGTGGTCGCCACGTAGCAGCACAGGATGCCGCCGGGCACGAGCGCCTTGGAGACGGCCTCCAGGCACTCCCAGGGGGCGAGCATGTCCAGAATGACTCGGTCGACGTCGGCGTCGGTCAGGTTGTCCTGGAGATCGCCCACGGTGAGCTGCCAGGCGGGGTGCGGACCGCCGAAGTAGCGCTCCACGTTCTGCTGGGCGATTTCCGCGAAGTCCTGGCGGCGCTCGTAGGAGTGCAGCATGCCGTGGTCGCCGATGGCGCGCAGCAGGAAGGCGCTGAGCGAGCCGGAACCCACCCCCGCCTCGACGACGCGCGCGCCGGCGAAGATGTCGGCGAAGGCCAGGATCTGCCCCGCGTCCTTGGGGTAGACCACGGCGGCACCGCGGGGCATGGACAGGACGTAGTCGGGGAGCAGGGGGCGCAACGCGAGGTAGGCGACGTTTCCCGTGGTTCGGACAACACTGCCCTCGGGAGCGCCGATCAGCTCGTCGTGCGGGAAGGAACCCTTGTGGGTGTGGAAGTTCTTCCCGGCCTCGAGCGTGAACGTGTAGTGGCGTCCCTTGGGGTCGGTGAGCTGGACCTGGTCCCCGACCTTGAAGGGCCCGCGACGGCGGGCGGCACCGGTCGGTTCGGACATGTGACCAGCCTACCGGGCGCAGCCGGGGGCAGTGACCACGAGGCGGGCGGCGCGAGGCCCGTCGGCCGCCGGGCGCCGGACGGGCGGGTTTCCCGGACGAGGTCCGTCAGGAGTGCGGCGGTCGCGAGGGCTGCGTCTGCCGCTTCGCCGCATGCGGTACCGGGCGCCGGCGACTCTCGGGGCACCCTCAGGCGCTCCGGAGGCACGAGCGCTCAGGAAGACGGCCGCGCCATGGCGGCGACGAAGGCGCGTTCCACGTCCGCCGTGGACAGGACGCCGTAGATCTCGCCGGTCTCCTCCACCACCAGGTACTCCGTCGCCGGGGAGGCGCGGAGCTTGTCGAGCAGGGCTTCGCCGGCCAGCTCGGCCGGGATCCTCATGCCGTCGGTGAGCTCCTGGGCCAGGCCGCTGACGGCCACCCAGGGGCGGCGGTGCTCGGGGACGCCGACGATGGCCGTCTCGCGGACGATCGCGGTCGGCTCGCCGTGGCCGTCGACGACGACCAGGGCGCGTGCTCCGGCTTCGTTGGCGCGGCGCAGGGCCTCGGAGAGCGGGGTGTCGGACTCGACGGGGACCGCGCGCCGGGTGAGCGCGCGGGCGGCCAGCTCGGGCAGGTGCTCGCGCAGCCGCGCCATGCGCAGGCTGTTGCCCGCACCGGTCCAGATGATCGCGGCCAGGATGGCGGCGAGGAGCGCGTCCATCACCGTCTCCATGCCGCCGATGTCCTCGGTCGCGTTGCCCAGCGCCCCGGTGTGGGTGAGCAGCGGGAGGCCGATGAGGACGGCGACGGCAAGGGCGCGGCCGACCCAGGCGGCGGCGACGGTGCCCGTCATGGGCTTGCCGCTGATCTTCCACACGACGGCGCGCAGCATGCGGCCACCGTCCAGCGGGAGACCGGGGAGCAGGTTGAACGCGGCGACGATCAGGTTGGAGATCATCAGCCCGGCGAGCAGCACCCCGGGCACGGTGCCGGGCTCCACGGCCTGCATGCCGAGGTAGAAGACGCCGGCCAGGACGAGCGAGAGCAGAGGGCCCACGAAGGCGAGCACGAACTCGCGGCCGGGGCTCTCGGACTCCTTCTCGAACTCGGTGGCACCGCCGAAGAACTGGAGCTGAATGCGGCGCACCGGCAGCTTGAAGCGCAGGCCTGCCACGGCGTGGGCCAGTTCATGGACGAGCACGGAGGCGTAGAAGGCGACCGCGAAGAAGAGGGAGACGAGATAGCGCAGGGCGCCGAGTTCGGGCAGGACACGGTCAAGTTGGTCGCCGAAGATCCAGGTGATCAGGGCGGCGACGACGAACCAGCTGGGAGCGACGTAGACAGGGACGCCGAAGGGGCGGCCCATGAGAATGCCGCCGCCCGGTTCGCCGGAGCGGCGCTCTTCGCGGCCTTCGGGGTCCGTCTTCCCCGCTCCGGACTGCGGCCGCTTGCGCTCGCCGCTCGCGTCGTCCTCGTTCACGGGTTCCCTTCGTTGCAAATGCGTCGCTCGCTCGATCATGCAGTGCGCGAGGGTCTGACGTCGATGGTATGCCGCTGGCTGTCAGTGGCGGGCCGTAGGGTCTGAGTCATGACTGAGAGCCAGCAGCCCGAGCGGGGCACCCAGCCGAGCTCGCTGTCGCCTTCGCGGGCCGGCGACTTCATGCAGTGTCCCCTGCTGTACCGCTTCCGCGTCATCGACAGGCTGCCGGAGAAGCCGAGCGAGGCGGCGACCCGCGGGACGCTGGTCCATGCGGTGCTGGAGCGGCTCTTCGACGATCCGGCGGTCGAGCGCACGGCACCGCGGGCGAAGGCGATGATCCCGGGCCAGTGGAACCGGCTGCTCGAGTCGAAGCCGGAGTTGAGCGAGCTGTTCGCCGAGGACGAGGGCGGCGAGCGGCTGACGCGCTGGCTGGACGAGGCGGAGCAGCTGGTGGACCGCTGGTTCACGCTGGAGGATCCGACGCGTCTCGAGCCGGCCGAGCGGGAGATGTTCGTCGAGACGGAGCTGGAGTCGGGGCTGCGGCTGCGCGGGGTGATCGACCGGGTGGACATCGCGCCGACGGGCGAGGTGCGGATCGTCGACTACAAGACGGGCAAGGCGCCCCGCCCCGAGTACAGCGAGGGCGCGCTGTTCCAGATGAAGTTCTACGCGCTGGTGATCTGGCGGCTCAAGAGCGTGGTGCCGCGCCGGCTGCAGCTGGTGTATCTGGGCAGCGGTGATGTGCTGACGTACGACCCGGTGCCCGCGGATCTGGAGCGGATGGAGCGCAAGCTGCTGGCCCTGTGGGACGCGATCAAGCTGGCGACCGAGACGGGTGACTGGCGGCCGCGGCCGACGAAGCTGTGCGGCTGGTGCGATCACCAGGCAGTCTGTCCGGAATTCGGAGGCACTCCCCCGGTATATCCGCTGAGCGTTTCCCCGGCGGGAGCGGTCGAAGATGGCCAGGGCAGAATGGGCCCGGTCTAGAGAAGGAGTCCCCCGTGGCTATCCGCGTCCTGCTGGTCGACGACCAACCACTGCTGCGTACCGGTTTCCGGATGATCCTGGAGGCGGAGCAGGACATTGCGGTAGTCGGTGAGGCCGGGGACGGCCTCCAGGCTCTCGACCAGGTCCGGGCCCTGCAGCCCGATGTGGTGCTGATGGACATCCGGATGCCGCGCATGGACGGCGTGGAGGCGACGCGGCAGATCACCGGGCCGGGACGCGACGGTCCGGCGAAGGTGCTGGTGCTGACCACATTCGATCTGGACGAGTACGTGGTGGAGGCGCTGCGGGCCGGCGCGAGCGGTTTCCTGCTCAAGGACGCGCCCGCCAATGAGCTGGTTCAGGCGATCCGGGTGGTCGCGGCGGGCGAGGCGATGCTGGCGCCGAGCATCACCCGCCGGCTGCTCGACAAGTACGCGGACCATCTGCCCTCCGGCGACGACCCGGTTCCGGACACGTTGCACACGCTGACCGAGCGCGAGGTGGAGGTGCTCAAGCTGGTCGCGCGCGGTCTGTCCAATGCGGAGATCGCCGCGGATCTGTTCGTCAGCGAGACGACGGTCAAGACGCACGTGGGCCATGTGCTGACCAAGCTGGGTCTGCGGGACCGGGTCCAGGCCGCGGTGTACGCGTACGAGAGCGGCCTGGTGCGCCCCGGCGCACAGTGACGTCCGGGGCGCGGGGCGGGGTCCTCAGGCCTTCTCGATCTCCCAGAACCGGAAGACGGTGGAGGCATCCAGGGTCCACTGGAGACCGGCGACGTCGCCTCGGGCCACGGCGTACTGCTTGCCCTGCCAGAGCGGCAGGATGGGCAGCTCCTGAGCGACGAGGTTCTGCAGCTCGACATACGGCTTGTCGATGGCGGTCCGGTCGGATTCGCCTGCGGCCTCGGGCAGGATCGAGCCGGTGATCCGCTTGTTGTCGTAGTTGTTGCCGAGGACGTTGCCCTCGCCGAAGAATGGCTGCGTGAAGTTCTCGGGGTCGGGGTAGTCAGGGACCCAGCCCTTGACGTAGACGCCGTACTTCCCGGCGGCGATGCCCTTCTCGTACTCCTCGAAGTCGACCGACTTGACGGTCGCGTCGAACAGCCCGCTGGCGTTGAGCTGCTTGGCGATCACCTTGAACTCCTGGTCGGTCGCCGGGCCGTAGCGGCTCGGGGTGGACCAGAGGGTGAGCTTCACCTTGCCGCTGATTCCGGCGGAGCGCAGGGCCTGCTCCGCCTTCTGCGGCTGCGGTTCGCCGCCGTACAGGTCGAAGAAGGCGGTGTTGTGGCCGGCGATGCCGGCCGGAATGATCGAGTACAGCGGGGTCGCCGTGGACTGGTAGACGTCCCGCACCAGGGCGTCGCGGTCGATGAGGTAGGCGATGGCCTTGCGTACACCCAGCCTGCCGACGACCGGGTCGTCGACGTTGAACACCAGGTGCTGGACCTCCGCGCTGGATCCCTCGACGACCTCGATCCCCCGGTCATCGGCGGAGGCCGAGCCCTGGAGGTCACTGATCTCCCCGGCGGGCAGTCCTCGGTAGGCGACGTCGACCTCGCCCTCGCCCAGCGCCGATGCCAGCGCCTTCTGGTCACCGGGGAAGAACTTGAGGGTGACGCCCGCGTTCCGCGTCTCGGCGGTTCCCCGGTAGTCCTCGTTGACCGAGAAGGCGGCCTCTTCCTTGCTGTACGAGTCCAGCTTGTACGGGCCGGAGCCGACCGCCTTCCCGTCGGTGCGCAGGGCGTCGGCCGGATACTCGCGGTGATCGACGATGGAGCCCGCACCCGAGGCGATCTTGCTCGGGAAGGTGGCGTCGGGGACGGACAGCCTGAAGACGACGGTCTTCTCGTCGGGCGTCCTGATCTCGTCGATGGTGGACAGCAGCGGCATCGGTCCCGCTTCGCTGTCGATCTTCCGTACCCGGTCGAAGGAGAACTTCACGTCCTTGGACGTCAGCGGGTTGCCGTTGCTGAACTTCAGCCCGTCGCGCAGTGTGCAGCGGTAGACCGTGCTGCCGGACCCTTCGAAGCCGCAGCTCTCGGCGGCCTCCGGCTCAGGCATCGAACTCCCCTTGGGGAAGCTGAGCAGTGACTGGAAGACGTTGTTGAACAACAGCCAGGACCCCGGGTCGTAGCCTGCCGCCGGGTCCGTGGACAGGACCTCGTCCGACATACCTATGACCAGTGAGCTACCGCCGGAGTCTCCGGAACCGCTTCCCTCGTCGCCGCAGCCGCTCAGCAGACCGGCAGCCAGCCCCGCCGCGAGCGGGGCCGTCAGCCACTTGTTACGTGCCTTCACAGAACCGTGCCTTTGTTCTCAAGTAACGGCGGGCGCCGTTTGCCCCGCCGAAACCTCCACGGTCAGACGCCGTCGCTGCGCGAGAGCTCCCAGAGCTGGAGGTCTGAGCTGGAGTTAAGCACGTACTCGACCCCGATGACCCCACTGCGGGCGGCAACGTACTGTTTGCCCTGCCACAGCGGCAGCACGGGGACATCGTTGGCGACGATCTCCTGTATCTGGGTGAAGGCCGGAGATGCCGCGTTTCGGTCTGATTCGCGCCGCGACTGGGGGATCAGCTCGCGGGCCTTTTCGCTCACGTAGGGCGAATTGAGAAAGTTGCCCTTGTCCAGGAACGGTGCGATGTAGTTGTCCGGGTCCGGGAAGTCGGGGAACCAGCCGAGGCCGTAGACCGCGTAGTCACCGCGCTTCTGAGCGGGGCGGAACTTGGACCACTCGGTGCCCTGGACGGTGACGTCGAAGAGCCCGGTCGCGTTGAGCTGGTCGCTCAGCGCCTCGAACTCCTTCTCCGTGCCCGCGCCGTAGTGGTCGGTCGTGTAGTGCAGCTTGAGCTTCACCGGGGTGCTGATGCCGGCGCCGGAGAGAATCGACGCGGCCCTCTTGCGGCTGGGCTCGCCGTACTTGTTGTAGAACGAGTTGGTGTGCGCGGCGATGCTCGTCGGGATGAGCGAGTAGAGCGGCTCGGCGGTGGCGCCGTAGACCTGGCCGGCGATCTGACCGCGGTCGACGACGGCGGCCATGGCCTGGCGGACGGCCTTGTCCTTGACCGACGGGTCGTTGGTGTTGAAGGCGAGGTAGCGGATCTCCAGGCCGGGCACCTCGGTGAGCTCGATGTCCTCCTTGGGATTCTCGGCGAGCTCCTGGATCTGCTTGGGCGACATGGCGCGCGTCATCAAGTCGATGTCGCCGGACTCGAGCGCCTCGCCCATGGCCTCGGCGTCGGCGAACGAGCGCAGCTCGACCTCGTCATTGTTGAGCTTGACGTCGCCCTTGTAGTGGTCGTTCTTGATGAAGACGACCTTGGTGATGCGATCACCTTCGGTCTCGGTCTTCATGGTGTAGGGGCCCGAGCCGTCGACCTGGAAGCCCTCGCGCAGCTTGCCTCCGTCGTAGTGCTTCTTGCTGACGATGCCGGCGACGGGCGTGGACAGCTTGTACGGGAAGGTCGCGTCCGGCGTGGAGAGGTGGAAGATCACCTCGTTGTCGCCCTTGGGCTCGATGGTGTCGATGTTCGCAAGCAGGGCGGCGGTGCCGTTGTCCGACTCGATGTTCAGCACGCGCTCGATGGAGAACTTGACGTCCGCGGCGGTCACCGGGGTGCCGTCGGCGAACTTCAGCCCGTCACGCAGCTTGCAGCGGTACCTCTCGCTGGCGTTGTCGGTGAAGGTGCAGGACTCGGCCGCGTCCGGCACCGGCTCGCCGCCGCCGCGCGGGGCGTGCAGGAGGGTCTGGACGGTCTGCCGCAGAACGTTCCACGCGCCTGTGTCGTAGGCGTAGGCCGGGTCGAGGGGGGCGGGGGCGTCCGCGGTGGCGACGAACTGGTCCGTGGTGCCCACGACGATGGCGTCACCGCCGCCGGACCCGCCGTCCTGACTGCCGCAGGCGACGAGCACGGGCGCGAGCAGACCGACCACGGCCGGCAGCACCAAAGTCTTACGGTTCATCCTGGACGTTCTCCCTCATCCATCCGGCACAGGTACAGCGATGTGTGCGAGGTGCTCCGCCACTTCCACCCGGTCGGGGCGGCGCGATCGGGCCGGGGATTCTCAGCGATCGGTCCTGGCTTTCCGACGGCATGGTGACCGTCGGAGCGCCATGGTGCGGCGGCGAAGTTCTCGCGACGAGATTAGTGGGCGGTGCCAGGAAAGGGTGACCGAGCGCCAGTTGGGGACTATCCGCAGAGTGATCAGCAATGCGCGTCGACGGATGACCATGCCGAGGAATTTTCGTGCATGTAGGAATCAATCAGGACACATGGGTGCACTTAAACCGCCCACCATGCGAAGCATGGGCATCCAGGACGGACGCACAATGCCACCCGGCGTGACGAAGGTCACGCCGGAGATGGGGTTGGCAGTTCTCGAAAAACCATCCGGTCGTCACGGAAAAGGCACGTCTCGCCGCCGCGGGTTTTCCGTACATTCACACACCACGGACAGTACGCGTATCAGTGCGGAGCGGTGATCAGAGTGCGCAGGAAAACAAGGTCGACTTCTTCGAGGGACTGAACGACCACTCGGCCTGCCGCCGGCGCGATCGGCGCCACCGACGGCACGACGACGACCCTGCAGCCTGCCGCTTCGGCAGCCGCCACGCCGGTCGCCGTGTCCTCGACCACGGCACACCTGGCGGGCTCCGCGCCCAGGCCCGCGGCGGCCAGCAGATAGGGGTCGGGGTGCGGCTTGGTACGGGGCACCTCGTCGCCCGCGACGGACAGGGCGAAGTGCTCGGGCCCCAGCGAGGCGAGGATGCGGTCGATGATGCGCCGGTGGGAGGCGGAGACCAGCGCGGTGGGCACATTGTGCCCGGCGAGCTCGGCGAGCAGCCGCGCGGCGCCGGGCATGAGCGGCACTCCCCGCGCGATCCGGTTCTCGAACTTGTCGTTGAGCAGCACGGTCAGCTCGGCGAGAGTGATGTCCGCGCCCGTGGCCTCGATGAGGTAGCCGGCGCTGCGCGTCATCGGACCGCCGACGACCACATCCCGCCATGCCTCGTCCAGCCGGTGTCCGAGGTCGGCGAAGACCTCCACCTCGGCGTCCCACCAGAAACCCTCGGTGTCCACCAGGGTGCCGTCCATGTCCAGGAAGACCGCCTGCAGGGCAGCGCCCTCCGCCAAACGGGTCAGGGACGCGGGGACCGTGCTGGTCATGGGCACACCTCCGTGAGGGACGAGAAGGCCGGCCGCCTTTCCCTGCGGCTTTCCCGCTGGGACAGGTGACCGGCCTGCACTGGACCGACCAGTGTACGTCTCGTTCGTCCGGCGCGCGTCGGTCATCTGGACGACACGCCCCGAACGACGTGCTAACGGGCGTTGAAGTACTTCGCCTCGGGGTGGTGGATGACGATCGCGTCGGTGGACTGCTCGGGGTGGAGCTGGAACTCCTCGGACAGCTGGACGCCGATGCGCTCGGGTTCGAGCAGCTCGGCGATCTTCGCCCGGTCCTCGAGGTCGGGGCACGCTCCGTAACCGAGCGAGAACCGTGCGCCGCGGTACTTCAGCGCGAACATGTCCTCCACATCGGCCGGGTCCTCGCCGGCGAATCCGAGTTCGGTACGCACGCGGGCGTGCCAGTACTCGGCGAGGGCCTCGGCCAACTGGACGGACAGGCCGTGCAGTTCGAGGTAGTCGCGGTAGGA
>NZ_JBEXSW010000025.1:0-133552 GCF_040613775.1 Streptomyces sp. NPDC006208
CGACCTTCCAGGAGAAGGACGAGTGTGCGCACCGCTTCGTGCTGGCCCCCCGCGGCAAGGAAGTACGCGGCCAGGGCACGGCGAGTGCGGCCGTGCTCCCGTGCTGCGCGGCCGCGTTGATCAACAGACGGTTGTCACCGTGCTGTTGCCGTCAGGTCTCCGCGGCGAGGTGCGGCGTACGCGTCGAGCTCCGCGCGCGACAAGCCGGTGAGCCGGGCGACTTCGGCGGTGTCGAGTGCGCCGCAGTCGATGCCGCGCAGCAGATAGGAGCTGAGCGCCTTGGCGGTCGCCGGCTCGTCCATGACGTCGCCGCCGGCCTGGTTGGCGTAGGCGGCGAGGCGCGCCGCGGCCTGCTCGAAGCCTTCGCGGTAGAAGGCGAACACGGCGGCGTAGCGGGTCGGGAGATGCCCCGGGTGCATGTCCCAGCCCTGGTAGTAGGCACGGGCCAGCGCCCGCCGGGTGAGGCCGTAGTGCAGCCGCCAGGCGTCGTGGACCTTCTCGGCCGGGCCGACCGGCAGCACGTTGGTGGAGCCGTCGCTGACCCGCACGCCGGTGCCGGCGGCGGCGACCTGCATGATCGCCTTGGCGTGGTCGGCAGCGGGGTGGTCACTGGCCTGGTAGGCGGCGCTCACTCCGAGGCAGGCGCTGTAGTCGAAGGTGCCGTAGTGCAGCCCGGTGGCGCGGCCTTCGGCGGCGTCGATCATCCGGGCGACGGTGGCGGTGCCGTCGGCGGCAAGGATGGACTGGCTGGTCTCGATCTGGATCTCGAAGCCGATCCGGCCGGCCTGGAGGCCGCGGGCCTTCTCGAACTCCTCCAGCAGCCGCACCATCGCGGTGACCTGCTCGACGTAGGTGACCTTGGGCAGGGTGAGCACCAGCCCGTCCGGCAGGCCGCCGGCCTCCATCAGACCGGTGAGGAAGATGTCGAGGGTGCGGATCCCCCGGTCGCGTACGGCGGCTTCCATGCACTTCATGCGGATGCCCATGTACGGGGCGGCAGTCCCCCGGTCGTACGCGTCGGAGATCAGATGTGCGGCGCGCGCGGCGTCGGCGTCCTCCTCACGCCCCGCGTAGCCGTCCTCGAAGTCGACGCGGAGATCCTCGACCGGCTCGCGCTCCAGCTTGGCCCGTACGCGTGTGTACACGGGCCCGGCGAGTTCGTCGGACAGGCCGAGGACGCGGGCGAGCGAGGCCGCGTCAGGAGCGTGCTCGTCGAGCGCCGCGAGGGCCGCGTCGCCCCAGGAGCGGATGGTGTCCGCCTCGAAGGCGTTGCCCGGTACGTAGACGGTGTGGACCGGCTGGCGAGTGCCGGGGTCTCCCGGGTAGCGGCGGGCGAGCTCGGCGTCCACCGGCGCGAGGGAGGCGCTGATGCCTTCGCTGACCGCACCGGCGAGGCTTGTCGCCACCTTCTCCTGCTGCCCCATGCCCGCACCCTCCGCACACTCTGTTTCCGCTCAGCGGAATCAACATTCTGTTGAACGAAGTTAACGGGCGGCTATGACCTGCGTCAATGGTCCCTCACAACGGCCAGGGGCCGCGCGGTGAAGATCACCGTGCGGCCCCTGTCGCGGACATGTGCGGGTCAGCCCTTGCGGGTGTTGACCTCGTCGGTCAGCTGCGGGACGACCTCGAAGAGGTCGCCGACCACGCCGTAGTCGACCAGGTCGAAGATCGGGGCCTCGGCGTCCTTGTTGATGGCCACGATGGTCTTCGAGGTCTGCATACCGGCCCGGTGCTGGATCGCGCCGGAGATGCCGGAGGCGATGTACAGCTGCGGCGAGACCGACTTGCCGGTCTGGCCGACCTGGTTGGTGTGCGGGTACCAGCCGGCGTCGACGGCGGCGCGGGAGGCGCCGACGGCGGCACCGAGCGAGTCGGCCAGCGCCTCGATGATCGCGAAGTTCTCGGCACCGTTGACGCCACGGCCGCCGGAGACCACGATCGCGGCCTCGGTCAGCTCGGGGCGGCCGGTGGACTCACGCGGGGTGCGCGAGACGACCTTGGTGCCGGTGGCCTTCTCGGAGAACGACACGGCGAGCGCCTCGACCGCACCGGCGGCCGGGGCGGCCTCGACGGGAGCCGAGTTCGGCTTGACCGTGATGACCGGGGTGCCCTTGGAGATGCGGGACTTGGTGGTGAAGGAGGCCGCGAACGCGGACTGCGTCGCCACCGGGCCCTCGTCGCCAGCCTCGAGGTCGACGGCGTCGGTGATGATGCCGGAGCCGATGCGGACCGCGAGACGGGCCGCGATCTCCTTGCCCTCGGCGGAGGACGGCACGAGCACGGCGGCCGGGGAGACGGCCTCGTACGCGGCCTGCAGCGCGTCCACCTTCGGCACGACGAGGTAGTCGGCGAACTCGGCGGCGTCCGCGGTCAGGACCTTGACCGCGCCGTGCTCGGCGAGCGTGGCGGCGGTGGCCTCGGCGCCGGCGCCCAGGGCGACGGCGACGGGCTCACCGATGCGGCGGGCCAGCGTCAGCAGCTCCAGGGTGGGCTTGCGGACGGCGCCGTCCACGTGGTCGACGTAGACGAGAACTTCAGCCATGGGACTTCTTCTCTCCTGCTTGCGAAGTGTGAGGGGCGGTTGGGGTGATGACCGAAGCTCAGATGAACTTCTGGCTCGCGAGGAACTCCGCGAGCTGCTTGCCGCCCTCGCCCTCGTCCTTGACGATCGTGCCGGCGGTGCGGGCCGGACGCTCGGCCGCCGAGTCGACCTTGGTCCAGGCGCCCTCGAGGCCGACCTCGTCGGCGTCGATCTCGAGGTCCTCGAGGTCCAGGGACTCGACCGGCTTCTTCTTGGCGGCCATGATGCCCTTGAAGGACGGGTAACGGGCCTCACCCGACTGGTCCGTCACGGACACGACGGCCGGCAGGGACGCCTCGAGCTGCTCGCTCGCGGTGTCACCGTCACGGCGGCCCTTGACGACACCGTCCTCGACCGAGACCTCGGACAGCAGGGTGACCTGCGGGACACCCAGACGCTCGGCGAGGATCGCCGGCAGCACGCCCATGGTGCCGTCGGTGGAGGCCATACCGGCGATGACCAGGTCGTAGCCGGTCTTCTCGATCGCCTTGGCCAGCACCAGCGAGGTGCCCATCACGTCGGAGCCGTGCAGGTCGTCGTCCTCGACGTGGACGGCCTTGTCGGCGCCCATCGACAGAGCCTTGCGCAGCGCGTCCTTGGCGTCCTCGGGGCCGACGGTCAGCACGGTGACCTCCGCGTCGTCCGCCTCGTCGGCGATCTGCAGCGCCTGCTCGACCGCGTACTCGTCGAGCTCGGACAGAAGGCCGTCCACGTCATCACGGTCGACGGTCAGGTCATCGGCGAAGTGCCGGTCGCCGGTGGCGTCGGGCACGTACTTCACACAGACAACGATCCTCAGGCTCACGCCGGCTCTCCTACTGCATCGTCTCTACTGGAATGCCTTGTGAACGCAGCATAGGCGTCCGATGGGGCGGATCCCGGTCGGGGCGGGCCGCGCTCCGATCGAAATATTACTCGTCAGTACATCGGGTGTTTTCAAGGTAAGCAAGCGCTTGGCGCTGTGACCTTGCCAACGCCCCCAGCGTGCCATTCTCCGGCGCCGCGGGGGAACTTTCAGTCCCTCAGCGCGTTGAAGCGTCCTTGGTGGTAGAGCAGGGGCCGGCCCGCCCCGGCGGGGTCGCCGACGACGGCCTCGGCGATCACGAGCCGGTGATCCCCGGCAGGTACGCGGGCGACGACACGGCACACCAGCCAGGCGAGCACGCCGTCGAGCACCGGTACGCCCTCCGGGCCCGTACGCCAGGTCGTCGGCGGAGCGAACCGGTCGGCCCCGCTGCGCGCGAAGGTGGCCGCCAGCTCCTGCTGGTGCTCGCCGAGTATGTGGACGCCGATGTGCTCGGCCTCGGCGAGCACGGGCCAGCTGGAGGAGGAGGTCCCCACCCCGAAGGACAGCAGCGGCGGGTCGGCCGCGACGGAGGTGAGCGAGGTGGCGGTGAACCCGACCGGGCGGGCGCCCTGGGCCGTGATCACCGCGACGCCGGCGGCGTGCCTACGGAAGACCGACCGGAGCAGATCGGGCGAGGCGAGCTGTGTCGTGCCGAGATCGGGCGAGGCCGTCATCGAGGAGTCCTTCTGCGGGAGATGCGAACGGGGTGGCTGCGACTGCCCGGTCAGCCGGACAGCGCGCACTCGCGTTCCGGGCGAGGTCCACATGAGCCCGCCCGTGGAGAAGGAGAATCGGTGGCACAGCGTCAGACTGACGATTGCCCGCGTGTGCAGTCAAGTGCGCACCGGAATGTGGGACCAGGGTCACGCAAAGTCAGAACACCCGGCCGAGGGCGGCGATCACATCCGCCTTGCGCGGCTGGCCGGCGGCCCTGGTGACGATCCGTCCGTCGGCGTCGAGCACGAGCACGGTGGGTGTCTTCATGACTCCCAGCTCCCGTACGAGCTCGAGCCGGTCCTCGGCGTCCAGCTCCACATGGGCGACGCCCTCGACCATGCCGGCGATGTCGGCGAGGGTGCGCCGGGTCGCCCGGCACGGCTGGCAGAACGCGCTGGAGAACTGCACCAGCGTCGCCCGGCGTCCGAGCTCCGCACCCAGTTCGCCCACGCCCAGACACCGCTCCGCGTCCCGCTCCCGCACCTTCAGCCTCCCGTTGCTGCGCCGCTGCCACAGCCCGAAGGCGCTCGCCGCCGCGAGCACCGCCACACACACCATGAGTCCGGACATCCCCAGCTGCAGCGTTCACAGGACCGCAAAGATTCCCGGCGCCCGGGCCGGATCCGGTGCGCGATGCTGTGCGGCATGGACATCGACGTCAGGGGGCCGCGCTTCGGGGCCGCCGTCACCGCACTCGTACTCGCCGTCGTACTCGTCACGGGCAGCGATCTGCTGCTGGCCTGGCAGACGCTCTGCTTCGCCGTGGGCACGGCGCTCGGCGTGCAGCGCACTCCCTACGGGTGGCTGTTCCGTACCGCCGTGCGCCCCCTCATCGGTCCGCCCACCGACGTCGAGTCGCCGGCGCCGCCACGTTTCGCGCAGGCCGTCGGACTGTTCTTCGGCGTGCTCGGCCTCGCCGGTCCGGCCCTGGGAGCCCAGTGGCTCGGGCTCGCCGCCGTCGGCTGCGCGCTGGCCGCGGCCTTCCTCAGCGCCGCCTTCGGGTACTGCCTCGGGTGCGAGGTGTACCTGCTGCTCAGGCGGGCGTCGCAGATGAGTCGGTGAGGTGAACTAACGTGAAGTGACAAGAATCTCGCCCACACAGGGCGCCAGGACTGGTCTACGCGCCGTACATGGGGCACGATCGGCCCGATGCCGAAAACCTACGGCTGCGTAACTTCCGCCGGGAGAACCCCCCCGGGCACGACGAAAGGGTCCTCTCCAGATGGCAGAGCTCGTCTATCGGCCGGTCGTCGGTGCCGCCCTCACGATGTTCAAGGCGCTCGACCTGAAGATCGACATCCAGGGGTCACAGAACATTCCGCGGTCCGGCGGGGCGGTGCTCGTCAGCAATCACATCAGCTATCTGGACTTCATCTTCACCGGTCTGGCCGCGCTGCCGCAGAAGCGCCTGGTCCGCTTCATGGCGAAGGAGTCCGTGTTCCGGCACAAGATCTCCGGTCCGCTGATGCGGGGCATGAAGCACATCCCGGTGGACCGCAAGCAGGGTGAGGCGGCCTACGCCCATGCCCTCGACTCGCTGCGCTCGGGCGAGATCGTCGGTGTCTTCCCCGAAGCCACCATCTCGCAGTCCTTCACGCTGAAGTCCTTCAAGTCGGGCGCCGCCCGGCTGGCCCAGGAGGCCGGCGTGCCGCTGATCCCGATGGCGCTGTGGGGCACCCAGCGACTGTGGACCAAGGGCCGCCCGCGCAACTTCTCGCGCTCCCACATCCCCGTGACGATACGAGTCGGCGAGCCGGTCGAGGCCCCGACGGACCAGTACGCGGGCGCGATCACCCGGCGGCTGCGCGAGCGGGTGCAGGAGCTGCTCGAGGCCGCGCAGCGCGCGTACCCGGTACGTCCCAAGGACGCCCACGACACCTGGTGGGTACCGGCGCACCTCGGGGGTACCGCGCCGACGCCTGCCGAGGTGCGCGAGGCGCGGTAGCGGCTACCGCGGGACGTGGACGGTGATCTGCGCCCCGGGGCTCAACTTCTCCAGCGACTCGGCGAGTTCGGCGGCTGCGGCCTCGAGCTCGCCGGTTGTCGTCGGGGCCATGCCCTCCAGCAGGAACAGCGCGTTCACGGAGTGCTCGGTGAGCCGGGTGCGTACGCCCTGGCGCCAGTTCCAGCGGCGGCAGGTCACACCTTCCTCGTCGCACCACACGACCTCGCCCGGCTCGGGGTGGTCCACGGCCTGCTCGCCGCCCGCCGTGGTGACGAACGGCTCCTGCCCAGTGGCCCGTACGAGCCGCATGCCGCCCACGATGTGGTCGGTGTCCTCGCCGCCGACCGGAATCAGGTGGGCCACGCTGATGGCGTTGTAGAGGTCGACGAGCGCGTTGATGCGCGGCAGCCCGCCGTCGGCGAGGGCGCGCCTGGCGAGTGCCTCCGCGGAGTTGCGGGTACGGGACGGCTTGGCCCCGAAGGCCGCGTAGGCCTCACGCCATGCCGCCATGTGGGGGTCCTCGTGCGGGGCGCGGCCGTCCAGGCGCGCGGCCAGCCGGCGCGCGGCGCCCTCCAGCAGGGCCGAACTGTCGTCACTGCTGGGCCCGTTGACCACCCCTCGGGCCACAACGGCGACATGCGCGAAGCCTGGCGCGATCGCCTTGACCTCGTCGGAGACGGTGAGCATGGGTGTCATGGCCGGCCTTGCCTCACAGTTCGGCGGGGTAGCGGAGCCACAGGGACTCCAGGTCCGACGCACTCCGGAGCGCTCGCAGCACCGCCGGGTGCGGTGCATCATATGCTACCGGATAGTCCATCTCACTGAACTCCGGTCGCACGGGAAAAGCCAGCTGCTCACCGTCGAGCGAGAACTGCGCGTCGATTCCGGGCCTGTTGCCGCGCGGATCCTGCCGCACCCACCGCCCTGACCCCGGCAGCCGCACGGCGACCAGCCCATGGACCACACCCAGCCGCTGGTAGCACAAGGCAGTGGGGATGCCCTCCGCGCGCAGCAATGCCGTGAGCGCGTGCGCCTTGGCGCAGCAGATACCGGTCCGGTGCCGCAGCACGTCCGAGGCCCGCCAGGTGACGCGCGGATCTTGAGTGTCGAGCGAGTGCGGGATGGTGTCGCGCACGAACTCGAAGGCCGCTTTGGCGTATGCACATTCATCGACCACCCCGGCTCGAAGAGCGGCGGCCGCCTCCCGCACCAGCGGATGTTCATGGTCGATCGACTCGTCAGCGGCGAGATACGCAGAGAGTTGAGGGACGCGCTGGATCATCTCCATGCCCGCCGACCTTAGAAAAGCGACCGGCCGGAAGTCAATGACTTTCCGGCCGGTCGCATGTCTATGCATCGCGCGTCAGTGCGCCATCTCTTCCTTCAGCGCCTGGACGAAGGAATCCACATCGTCCTCGGTGGTGTCGAACGAGCACATCCAGCGCACATCACCGGCCGCCTCGTCCCAGAAGTAGAACCGGAACCGCTTCTGCAGCCGCTCGCTCACATCGTGCGGCAGGCGGGCGAAGACGGCGTTGGCCTGTACCGGGTGGAGGATCTCCACGCCGTCGACGGTGCGCACGCCGTCGGCGAGCCGCTGGGCCATGGCGTTGGAGTGCTGTGCGTTGCGCAGCCACAGATCCTTGGCCAGCAGCGCCTCGAGCTGCACCGACACGAAGCGCATCTTGGAGGCGAGCTGCATCGACAGCTTGCGCAGATGCTTCATATGGCTGACCGCGCCAGGGTTGAGCACCACGACGGCCTCACCGAAGAGCATGCCGTTCTTGGTGCCGCCGAAGGTCAGGACGTCGACGCCGACGGCGTTGGTGAAGGCCCGCATCGGGACGTTCAGCGACGCCGCGGCGTTGGCTATCCGGGCTCCGTCGAGATGGACCTTCATCCCGTGGCCGTGCGCGTGGTCGACGATCGCGCGGATCTCGTCCACGGTGTAGACCGTGCCCAGCTCGGTGTTCTGGGTGATCGACACGACCTGCGGCATGGCCCGGTGCTCGTCCTCCCAGCCCCACGCCTGCCGGTCGATGAGCTCGGGCGTGAGCTTGCCGTCCGTGGTCGGTACGGTCAGCAGCTTCAGCCCGCCCATCCGCTCCGGCGCGCCGCCCTCGTCGACGTTGATGTGCGCCGTCTCGGCGCAGATCACCGCCCCCCAGCGGTCGGTCAGCGCCTGGAGCGCGGTCACATTGGCGCCCGTGCCGTTGAAGACCGGGTAGGCCTGCGCACCCGCCCCGAAGTGACTGTGCATCAGCCGCTGGAGATGGTCGGTGTACTGGTCCTCGCCATAGGCGACCTGGTGGCCGCCGTTCGCCAGGGTGAGCGCAGCGAGGACCTCGGGGTGGGCGCCGGCGTAGTTGTCGCTGGCGAAGCCCCGTACGTCGGGGTCGTGGTGACGCCGGGCGTCGGTCTTCACGGTTTGGGGGTCAGCCACAGACGCTGTCCATTCGCTTCCTTGGCGGGCCGGTCCCACACTCCGGCGATGGCCTCGGCCAGTTCCTTCACGTCGGTGAAACCCGCGAACTTCGCATTCGGGCGCTCGGCGCGCATGGCGTCGTGCACCAGTGCCTTGACGACCAGGATGGCAGCCGCCGCCTTGGGGCCTTCCTCGCCCCCCGCCTTGCGGAAGTCGTCGGCGAGCGCGAGCGTCCACGCCTCGGCGGCCGACTTCGCGGCAGCGTAGGCGGCGTTGCCCGCGGTGGGCTTGCCGGCACCGGCCGCGCTGATCAGCACGAAGCGGCCCTTGTCGCTGCGCAGCAGACCGTCGTGGAAGGCGAGCGCGGTGTGCGCCACCGTGCGGACCAGCAGCTTGTCCAGCAGATCCCAGTCGGCCATGTCCGTCTCGGCGAACGAGGCGCTGCCGCGCCAGCCGCCGACAAGGTGCACCAGTCCGTCGATCCGGCCGAACTCCTTCTCGGTCTTGTCCGCCCACTCACGCGTGGCGGCCAGATCGAGGAGGTCGACGGTGTCCCCGGTGACGGTGGCGCCGCCGTGCGCGTACCTCGCCGCGTCCACGGCCTCCGCGAGACGCTCCGCGTTCGCGTCCGATGCGACGACCGTGGCGCCGGCCTCGGCCAGCCGCAGCAGGGCGGCGCGGCCCGCAGGCCCCGCTGCTCCGGCAACCGCAATCACTGCGCCGTCCAGGGTGCCGTTCGTGTTCATGGTCGTCGCCTCCTGGGTGGAAAGGTTCACGCGGCTGCTCCGGAGGCGCTGTGTCCGGTGATCCCCTTGGTGGAGGCGATCACGTTCTTCAGCTTCTTGGACAGCGCCTCATAGAACATGCTCAGCGGAAACTCGTCCGGAAGCACATCGTCCACGAGCTTGCGGGGCGGCTGGTCCAGGTCCAGGGCCTCGGGACCCTTGGCCCAGCGGGAGCCGGGGTGCGGGGCGAGGTAGGTGGAGACCAGCTCGTACGCGGCGAACCAGTGGACCAGCTTGGGGCGGTCGATGCCGTCGCGGTAGAGCTTCTCGATCTCGGCGCAGAGCTGGTTGGTGACCTGCGGCGCCCGCTGCCAGTCGATCTTCAGCTTGTTGTCGGTCCAGCGCACCACGTCGTGCTTGTGGAGGTACGCGAAGAGCAGCTGGCCGCCCATTCCGTCGTAGTTGCGCACCCGGTCGCCGGAGACCGGGAAGCGGAACATCCGGTCGAAGAGCACCGCGTACTGCACGTCGCGGCCGTGCTGGTTGCCCTCGGACTCCAGCTTCACGGCCTCCTTGAAGGCAGTGAGGTCGCAGCGCAGCTCCTCCAGGCCGTACATCCAGAACGGCTGCCGCTGCTTGATCATGAACGGGTCGAAGGGTAGGTCACCGTGGCTGTGGGTGCGGTCGTGGACCATGTCCCACAGCACGAAGGCCTTCTCGCAGCGCTCCTGGTCGCCGACCATCTCGCGAATGTCGTCGGGCAGCTCGAGACCGAGGATGCGAACGGCCTCGTCGGTGACGGCACGGAAGCGGGCGGCCTCGCGGTCGCAGAAGATGCCGCCCCAGGTGAAGCGCTCGGGGGCCTCGCGCACGGCGATGGTCTCAGGGAAGAGCACCGCGGAGTTGGTGTCGTACCCCGCGGTGAAGTCCTCGAAGGTGATGCCGCAGAACAGCGGGTTGTCGTAGCGGGTGGCCTCGAGCTCGGCGAGCCACTCAGGCCAGACCATGCGCAGCACGACCGCTTCCAGATTGCGGTCCGGGTTGCCGTTCTGGGTGTACATGGGGAAGACGACCAGGTGCTGCAGGCCGTCCACGCGGTTCGCGGCGGGCTGGAAGGCGAGCAGGGAGTCCAGGAAGTCAGGGACGTCGAAGGCGCCGTCAGCCCACTTCTTCAGGTCGCCGACGAGCGCGGCGTGGTACAGGGCGTCGTGCGGGAGCAGGGGGGACAGCTCCTCGACAGCGGCGATCAGCCGCTCGACCGCGTACTCGGCCGCGGCGCGCACCGGGGCGCCCTCGGCGTCGAAGTCGATCGAGCCATCCTTGGACTGCCAGGGCCGGATCTCCTCGACGGCGCTCTTGAGCTGGGGCCAGCTCGGGTGATCCACCACGCGGGTGGCGTGGGATATGCCCTTCGCAGCCACGTCCTGCACAAGAATTTCCGTCATGTCACTTCCTTCACGGGAGAACCTCGCGTCAAGACACCGTATCCATCGCGCGTTCTTTCATACAAGTACGACCAGGGGAAATTATCCTGCCTGTTCCCCTGATCACAATAATTCTTGCGGCAGGATCCCGGGGCGGCGGTGGCTTCCTTGCTCGCGCCGAGGTGTCAAGAGCGGGAGTGACGCGCCCACGGGCGAGTGACACAGCAAGCGGCTGTGAGGGCCGCGGGGCCGTGCGGAGCCCGGCCCCGCGGCCTCGACAGCTCTGCGCAGGGGCGGTTCCATCGCCGGTGCGGGCCACTAGGCTGCGTCCTTGCCGCGTGGGCGCCGGGCGCGCCCGCGCGCGAGCCGCCGTCGACGGAAGCGAGAGAATCTTGACTTTCTTCACCATCGGTCATCGCGGGGTCATGGGCGTCGAGCCGGAGAACACCCTGCGTTCCTTCGTCCGCGCCGAGCAGTGCGGCATGGACGCCATCGAGCTGGATCTGCACCTCAGCAAGGACGGCGCGCTCGCCGTCATGCACGACGCGGACGTGGACCGTACGACCGACGGAAAAGGCCCCATCGCCGAGAAGACTCTCGCGGAGCTGCGGGAGCTCGACGCGGGCAAGGGCGAGCGGGTTCCGGTCTTCGAGGAGGTGCTCGATGCGGTCCGCTCCCCGCTCCAGGCCGAGATCAAGGATGTGGCGGCGGCCCGGGCGCTGGCCGACGTGATGCACCGCCGCGATCTCGTGCACCGCGTCGAGGTGTCGTCGTTCCACGACGAAGCCGTCGCCGAGATCGTGTCCCTGGTGCCGGGTGTGCGCACGGTGCTGATCGCCAGCCGCTGGGGCTCGGACATCGTGGACCGTGCGAAGGCGGTGGGCGCGCTCTCGGTGGCGCTGAACATCCGCCGGCTGACCCTGGAGACCGTGGAGCACGCGCACGCAGAAGGGCTCAAGGTGATCGGCTGGGTGGTGAACACCCAGGAGCACCTGCGCCTGGTGCGCGCCTTCGAGCTCGACGGAGCGACCACCGACTTCCCCGAGATCAGGCGCACGGGGCGGTTCACGGCGTAGCAGCCGTCGCGCGGCGGGGCGGCCGGACCCGGGGCCGCGCACGGTCCCCCGGCCGGGTGCCCTGGGCCGTGTCCGACACATGGCGCCGTCCGCCCGCAGGGGCGGGGTGCGCGGCGTCCGGTGCGTGCAGTCGCAAGGCGGAGGGGCATCCTCGTACTGGACGTACGTGGATGACTCCGACAACGCAGCTGGGGGTACCCCCAGGCGAAGCTCCGGGGCGTGCCGGGCATCGCGCGCCGGGCGGGACAGACACGGCCTAGGGCAGTTCCTTGACCAGCAGCTCGAAGGCGAGATCGTCGCGCCGCGGGACGCCGAAGCGCTCGTCGCCGTACGGGAACGGGCTGAGCTCTCCCGTACGGCGGTAGCCGCGCCGCTCGTACCAGGCGATCAGCTCGTCCCTGACCGATATCACCGTCATCTGCATCTGCCGCACGGCCCACCGCTCGCGTGCGCTGCGCTCGGCCTCGGCGATGATCCGGCGGCCCAGGCCGGCGCCCTGGAGTTCGGGGCGCACCGCGAACATCCCGAAGTAGGCTGCGTCGCCGCGGTGTTCGAGCTGACAGCAGGCGATCGGCACACCGTCGCTCTCGACGATCATCAGCCGGCTGCCGGGGGCGGTGATCACCGTGCGTACGCCCTCGGGGTCGGTGCGCTGCCCGCCGAGGATGTCCGCCTCCGTGGTCCAGCCGGCCCGGCTCGCGTCGCCGCGGTAGGCCGACTCGATCAGCGGGACGAGCACCTCCACATCCGCCTCGACTGCGTCGCGGTAGATGAGTTCGGCGGTGTCCCGGGGCGGGGCGGTGTCCATACGGTGCGTCTCCGTTCCACTGGATGCGGCTCCGTCGAGAGTAACGGGGCGTTCCTCGGGCCTTCGGGGCGGTACGCCCCGTCGTGCGGGCGGGTCTGTGCCCCCGCCGCGCTCCCCCCGTACACCCGTGCGCTCGCGTACGACGCGCGGCGCCGGGCATCGACACCTCGACGGCGTTGTCGGGGGAGGTGCCTGTGCACGGACCTGCGATGTCCGGCTGGCTGCTCGTGTCGCTGTGCGCCGCGAGCGGGGCGTACTGCCTGGTGCGGATGCGCAGTTGCTCGGGCGAGGCGCGCGAGGCAGCGGCAGGCGAGGCGCTGATGGGCTTCGGCATGGCCGCCATGGCCCTGCCCGTGGCCGTGCTCGCCCTGCCGCGGTGGTGCTGGGTGCTCTTCGCGGCGCTCTTCGTCGCCGCAGGGGTCCGCACCGCCTGGCCCGGCCGGCGCAGTCACCGTCATCTGCACCATCTCGTCGGCTGCCTGGCCATGGTCTACATGGCGCTGTCGATGGCCCCGGGCGGCGCGGGGCACCCGGCGCCGGGGCACACCACCGCGGGCGTGCCACTGCTCACCGGCGCGCTGCTGGTCTACTTCGCCGGCTATGTGCTGCGCTCCGGAGTGCGGCTGATACCGCTCCCCTCCCCCGCGGGCGGCCCGGTCCCGCCGGCCGTCGCCTGGGGAGCCCGTCCCGAACTGGCGCTGGCCTGCAGACTCTCCATGGGCATCGCCACGGTGGCGATGCTGCTCGCGCTCTGAGCGGCGGCACAGCGCTCTCGCCCCGGCCCCGCGCGGCCGAAGCATGGCGCAGCACGGCCGAACCGTGGCGTGCATCACTTGACGCGCGCGGCCATACCCGTGAGTAGCCCCGCGCTCATAGGCTGGTTCCCATGGTGGTCTCCCTGGCACTGCTGCTGCTCGGCGCACTTCTCGCCGTGGCGGCCCCGCGTCTGGTGTCACGGGGAGACTGGCGGGAGCGCGAACCGGTGGTGGCGCTGTGGGTGTGGCAGTGCATGGTGGCCACCGTGCTGCTCTCGTTCGCCCTGTCCATGACTTTCAGTGCGGCAGCCGCCTGGCAGCTCGTGCGCGGCCATGTCTTCGCGCCTGCGCCGCACGGCGTGGTGGAGGCCTACGCGCTGGGCGCGAACGGGCCCTGGTCCGCGGTGCTCGCGGTGGCGCTGGCATGCTGCGGCCTGTGGACCGGCGCGATGCTCACCCGGGAGATCCGCCGGGCCCAGATGCGGCACCGCAAGCGCCGCGCGGAGCTGCTCGTACGCGCCCCGCTGCTGCCGGGCGAAGAGCCGGGCGGCGAGCCGCTGGTGGTCCTGGAGGGGGAGCGCCCCGACGCCTGGTGGCTGCCCGGCAGCACACCGCAACTGGTCGTCACGACGTCCGCGGTGCGCCGTTTGAAGGGGCGCCAGCTCGATGCCGTGCTGGCGCACGAGGAGGGTCATGCGCGGGCGCGCCACGACTGGCTGCTGCACTGTTCCGCCGCGCTGGCCAACGGGTTCCCCCAGATTCCGGTGTTCGCCGCGTTCCGTGACGAGATGCACCGGCTGGTGGAGCTCGCGGCGGACGACGTGGCCTCACGGCGCTTCGGCCGGCTGACGGTCGCGCTGGCGCTGGTCGAACTCAACGAGGACCGCGGAGTGTTCGGACCGTGCCCCACGCCGGACGCCGAGCTTCCACAGCGGGTCAACCGGCTGCTGACCCCGGTGCCCCGGCTCACCACGGGCCGCCGCTTGCGGCTGACGGCGGCCGCGGCGCTGGTCCCCGTCATTCCGTTGCTGGTGGCCTTCGTACCGGGCCTGCGCGCGCTGGGATAGATCCGGGACGGCGATTGGGCAGGATCGGTGCATGCACTCCGCTCGCCCGGCCGCCGCGCGGCCCACACCGTCCCCGCCGCCGCACTCCCCGGTCACCGTCCCGGCCCGTACGGCCCTCGTGATCGCGGCCCTTTCCGTGGTTCTGGTGGTACTGGTCGCCGTCGAGTGGTTGCCGCTGGTCTCCTTCGACCGGGCCGTGAGCGACGCCCTGCACCGCTCGGCGGTGGCCGAGCCCGGCTTCACGCGGACCAATCGGGTGTTCTCGGACTGGGTGTGGGACCCCTGGACGATGCGCGCGCTCGCCGCGCTGGCCGCCGTGTGGCTCTGGCTGCACCGTGAACGGCTGCTCGCGATGTGGGTCGTCGCCACCAGTGCGATCGGCACCGCCGCCCAGCAGGGTCTGAAGGCCGCCGTGGGGCGGGAGCGCCCCTCCTGGCCCGACCCGGTGGACTCGGCGCGCTACGCGGCGTACCCGTCCGGTCATGCGATGACCGCGGCGGTCACCTGCGGGCTGCTGCTGTGGCTGCTGCGGCGCCACGGGGTGGACGGTCAGCTGTGGGGCTGGTGCGTCGCGGTCGCCGCGGTCTCGGTGGCCGGGGTGGGTTTCACCCGGGTCTATCTCGGTGTGCACTGGCCGACGGACGTCCTGGGCGGCTGGCTGCTCGGGGTGTGCCTGGTGGCCGCCGCCGTCGCCTCGTACGAACGGGTGGCCTTGTCCCGGGGCCGCTGACCCCGAAAGGATCGACGGCATGACGATCAAGGCTGTCCTCTTCGATTTCTCCGGCACGCTGCTACGCATCGAATCGACGCCGTCCTGGCTGCGGGCCACGCTGGCCGCGCGCGGCGAGACCTGGCCCGAGGCGGAACTGGTCCGCTGCGCCCATGAGTTGGACGTCGCGGGTGCGCTGCCGGGCGGGGCGTCGCCGCAGTGGCTGCCGGAGCGGCTCGCCGCCCTGTGGGCGACCCGGGACGAGAGCTCCGAGCGTCACCGGGCCGCCTACACGGGCCTGGCCCGCCAAGTGGCGCTGCCGGACGAGGATCTGTACGACGCGCTCTACGACCGCCATATGACGCCCGCGGCCTGGCGGCCCTACCCCGACGCCGCCGAGGTGCTGCGCGGACTGCGGGAGCGCGGGGTGGGCGTCGGGGTGGTGAGCAACATCGGCTGGGATCTGCGGCCGGTCTTCCGTGCCCATGGGCTCGACGCCCTGGTCGACGGCTACACGCTGTCGTACGAGCACGGGGTGCAGAAGCCGGACGCCCGGCTGTTCCGCGCCGCGTGCGAGGTGCTGGGCCGCAATCCGGGCGAGGTGTTGATGGTGGGTGACGACCGGCGGGCGGACGGCGGAGCGGTGGCCGTGGGATGCGCGGTGCACTTCGTGGACCATCTGCCCGTCGACGAGCGCCCCGCGGGGCTTCGCCCGGTGCTGGAGCTCGTGGACCGAGGCGGGGCCGCCGCGTCCGCGGATGGCACGGGAGCACACTGAAGGCATGAGAAGCACACCCGAACCGGACGATCCCCCGCGTCGCCCGGTTCGGGCAGCAGCCCGCCTCACCGGACCCTGACGGGCCCTGGACGGGATGCGCTGAATATACTGGCTCAGAGCCAGTCAACGCAGGAGTCCAGCATGTCCCCGCGGAGCGCATCGGTCAATGAAGAACTTCGTCGGCGTTCCCGGGAGCGGCTTCTGCAGGCGACGTGGGAGCTGGTCGACCAGCACGGATACGAGGCCACGACGCTCGGCGACATCGCGGACCGGGCGGGCTGCGCCCGCGGACTGGTCTCGTACTACTTCCCGGGAAAACGTCAGCTGCTGCAGTCCGCCGTGCACCGGCTCATGCATCTGACGCTTCAGGCCGCCCTGGAACGCGAACCGCGCACGGACGACGGGCGGGAGCGGCTGGCGCGCGCCATCGACGCCATCCTCGGACTCGCGGCCGACCGCCCGGTGCTCATGCGTACGCATATGGCGGGAATCCTGCAGGCCGACGGATTCGTCCAGTGCCCGGAGCAGCAGCGGCTGGCACATCTGCTGCGGGACACCGTGGAGCGCTACGGATCGCGGGACATCGACACCGACTATCCGCTGCTGCGCGCCCTGCTGATGGGCGCGGTCGTCGCGGTCCTGCTGCCCGGTGCGCCGATGCCCCGCGCACGGCTGCGCGCGGAGCTGTTCCAGCGGTACGGGCTGGACTGGGAGCTCGGCGTGCCACCGGGTGGACCGCCACCCGGCGGCACGCCTGTTCAGCGCCGGAATCAGTCGTCGAAGTCGTCGAAGTAGTCCGGCTGGGTCTGCACATTGAGCTCGTGCATCCGTACCCACCTGCCGGCGTCGGTGCGCCGGTCACTGATCTTGAGTACGTCGAAGCCCTTGGCGATGTCGTTGGAGTAGATGTAGCCGTTGTAGTAGTACGCCGACCAGGAGCCCCCGGTGGTGAGCGTGGTCGCGCTGACCGGCCCGCGCTCGAAGTAACCGATCTCCTTCGGCTTGGCCGAGTTGGTGAAGTCCCATACCGAGACGCCGCCCTGGTACCAGGCCTGCACCATGATGTCGCGGCCCCTGACCGGGATCAGCGAGCCGTTGTGGGCCACACAGTTCTCGGTGTCCGCCTGGTGCCGGTCGATCTTGAAGTAGCTGCGGAAGACCAGCTTGCGCCGGTCGCCCTTGCCGACGATGTCGTAGATGCCGTCCGCACCGCGGTTCGGGCCGATCTCGGCGTTGCAGGTGGCACCGACGCCGCCACCGAGCTCGTCGGTGAAGACGACCTTGTTGGCCCGCTGATTGAACGTCGCAGAGTGCCAGAACGCGAAGTTGACGTTGTCCTGGACCTGGTCGATGACCCTCGGGTGCTCCGGGTCCTCGATGTCGAACAGGATGCCGTCACCCATGCACGCGCCCGCGGCCAGGTCCTTGGAAGGCAGGACCGTGATGTCGTGGCAGCCGGTGGTCTTGGAGACGCCCGGGTTGGCCGGCCCGCCGGGATTGCCGCCGCCGTCGGGACCCTCCCCCGGGAAGAGCACCGGGAAACTCACGATCGCGGCCTTCTCGGGGGCCTTGCGCGGCACCTTGATGACGGAGATCCCGTCGTGGGGCGGCTGACAGTCCGGGAAAGCGGCGTTGGGCGAGTACGAGGAGACGTAGACGTAGACGTTCCTGCGCTGGGGCACGAGGGTGTGCGTGTGCGAGCCGCACGCGGTCTCGACAGCGGCGACGTACTTCGGGTTGCGCTTGTCGCTGATGTCGAAGATCTTCATGCCCTCCCACGACGACTTCTCCGTCGCGGGCTGCGACACGCTGTTGCACGAGTTGTCGCTGCGTGAGGAGTCGGTGGACAGGAAGAGCAGGTCACCGGAGACGCTGATGTCGTTCTGCGATCCGGGGCACAACACCTGCGCCACGGTCTTCGGGGCCCTGGGGTCGGAGATGTCGAAGATCCGGAAACCGTCGTAGTTGCCGGCGAAGGCGTACCTGCCCTGGAAGGCGAGGTCCGAGTTGGTGCCCGGCAGCGCCTCCTTGGGGATGTTGGCCAGATGCTGGATGTTGTCGCTGTGGACGACCTCGTCCACGCCCGGTATCTCGCCGCTCGTGAGCGCCGCTCGGGTTTCGGCCGCCTGGCTCGAGGAGACCTTGCCGCCGGCCGCGGTGTCACCGGGGTCCGGGATCGCGGCCGCGGGTCCCGCGGTCAGCAGTGTGGCGAGCAGCCCGGCCGCGGCTGCGGCCACGCCCAGACGTCTGCGCCGCACTCGGGTGGTGTGCAACAGGGTCACTGCGTCCTCCCTTGTATCCGTTCGTAGTTGAACGGTTCACGGACCCCGGCAGTATGTTCCCTTGCATGCACATCTCAACAGATGGCAACACAGACGTAATGAAGGTTTTTGATCAACTCCACTCGCAGGCATGCTAGGACGGTCACCGAAACACCCCAAGTGCCACAGGAGGTCTCCGTGTTGAACCGCAGCAAGACCCCATGTGTCCGCCGGTCGGCCGTCGCAGCCGCGGTCGCCGGCGCCGTACTCGCCCTGGCGGCCTGCGAGTCGGGATCCGGCTCTGACGCCAAGGCCAAGGAGGGTGCCGGCCCCGCCGTGGTGGCGCCGGGCAAGCCGGGTGAGCCCGCCAGGACGCTCTCCGCCGAGGAGGCGGCCAAGGCCGCCCCCGACGACAGCCCCAACTCCGCCGACTTCACTTACGCGCGCATGATGATCACTCACCATCGGCAGGCGATCGAGATGACCGCCCTTGCGACGGATCGCGCAGAATCCACGCAGGTCAAGCGGCTGGCGGCGCGCATCGCCGCCGCTCAGCAGCCGGAGGTGGATGCGATGGAAGGTTGGCTGAAAACCAACGGTGGGGAGAAGGCAGGGGGTGGGCACGACCATGGCGCGATGCCCGGGATGGCCACAAAGGCCCAGCTGGCCCAGTTGCGCGCGGCCAAGGGCGAGGCCTTCGACCAGCTCTTCCTGACGCTGATGATCACCCACCACCAGGGCGCCGTCACCATGGCGGTCGAAGTCCTCTCGGACGGGAACAACGTGCTGGTCGAGGAGATGGCCAACGAGGTGATCGCGCAGCAGACGAGTGAGATCGGCCGGATGCAGAAGATGTGACACGACGTGGGCGTGACGACACGGCCCGGCATCTGCCCAGCGCCGCGCGCCGGTGCGATGCTGGAATCCCCTTCGGGAAGGAGCGCCGGCCGTGCTTCGTGTCGCCGTCGTCGGATCGGGACCCAGCGGGGTCTATGCCGCCCAGGCCCTCACTCAGCAGTTGCGGGTGCCCGAGGTGCGCGTGCACATCCTCGACCGGCTCCCCTGCCCGTACGGTCTGGTGCGCTACGGGGTCGCGCCCGACCACGAGAAGATCAAGTCGCTGCAGAACAATCTGCGCTCCGTACTCGAGGACGAGCGCATAGAGTTCATCGGCAATGTCGAGGTGGGCGCGCACGGCATCGGCCCCCGGGAGCTGCTCGAGCTCTACCACGCGGTCATCTACTGCGTCGGGGCCGCCCAGGACCGCAGGCTCGGCATTCCCGGCGAGGATCTGCCCGGCAGCCACTCGGCGACCGAATTCGTCGCCTGGTACAGCGCCCACCCCGATGCCGTCGCCGGCGACTTCGCTCTCGGGGCACGTTCCGCGGTCGTGATCGGCGTCGGCAACGTGGCCGTCGACGTGGCCCGGATCCTGGCGCGCGGCGCCGACGAGCTGCGGCCGACCGATGTCCCGCAGGGCGCACTCGGCGCACTGGAGGCCAGCCAGGTGCGCGAGGTGCACATGGTGGGCCGACGCGGCCCCGCCCAGGCCAAGTTCACCACCAAGGAGCTGCGCGAGCTCGGCTCCCTGCCGTCCGCCGATGTCCGGGTGGAGCAGTCGGACCTGGCCCTGGAGCCCGCGTACACGACACAGGACACCACCTTGTCCGCGGCCGCCCGGCGCAATCTGGAGGTCGTACGGGGCTGGGCCACGCGTCCGCCGCAGGTACGGCCGCGCACGATCCGGGTGCGCTTCTTCCTGCGGCCGGTGGAACTGCTGGAGCGGGACGGCCGGGTGTCAGGGGTGCGTTTCGAACGGACCGCGCCCGACGGCGAGGGCGGAGTGCGGGGCACGGGCAGCTACGAGGACATCGAGGCGCAGCTGGTGCTGCGGGCGGTGGGGTACCGGGGCGTGCCCATGCCCGGACTTCCCTTCGACGCCCCCCACGGCACGGTCCCGAATGCCGGGGGCCGGGTGCTGCGGGACGGCGAGCACGCGCCCGGCGAGTATGTGGCCGGGTGGATCAAGCGCGGCCCGACCGGTGTGATCGGCACCAACCGCCCGTGTGCCAAGGAGACCGTGTCGGCGCTGCTCGACGACGCGCCGGAACTGGCGCTGCGCACGGTTGCCGACGACCCGCTGGCGCGGCTGCGCGAGGCGGGGCACCACCCGGTGCAGTGGCCGGGCTGGCTGGCCATCGAACGGGCCGAGGCGGAGCTCGGGCGCACGCTGGGCCGGGGTTCGGTCAAGATCGCGGACTGGCCCGGCCTGCTGGCCGCCGCGGACGCCGGCAGCGGGTGACGTCGCCGACCCCGAAGGGCCGGCGGCGGGTCCGGGGCGTTGGTGCCGGCCGACTGCCCCGGGGTTTCGCGGCCGCCCTGCCCGGGTTTCCCGCGCCCGATGAATTCCGGCTCCCCCACAACCGATGAATTCCGGCCGCGCGCCAGGTCTGACATGCCGGGCCGATCTGCGCCAAGAGGCTGCCCGCAGGCCGCTGTCAGTGGCCGGGTGCAGACTGACCCGTATCCAGACACCGGCGTCCTGGAGGCATGAAGCCATGACTGACGTACTTCTCACCGTGGGCACGCGCAAGGGGCTCTTCATCGGCCGCAGAAGCGGCGGCGTATGGGAGTTCGACGGCCCGCATTTCAATGCGCAGGCCATCTATTCGATCGGTATCGACACCCGTAGGACCGTGCCCCGGCTGCTGGTCGGCGGCGACAGCGCGCACTGGGGTCCGTCCGTGTTCCACTCCGACGACCTCGGCACGACATGGGTGGAGCCCGGGAAGCCCGCGGTCAAGTTCCCCAAGGACACCGGCGCCTCTCTGGAGCGGGTCTGGCAGCTGCATCCCGGCCCCGATGCCACACCCGACGTGGTCTACGCAGGCACCGAGCCCGCCGCGCTGTTCCGGTCCGAGGACGGCGGCGAGAGCTTCGAACTCGTACGGCCGCTGTGGGAGCACCCCACCCGCTCGAAGTGGGTGCCGGGCGGCGGCGGTGAGGCGGTGCACACGGTGGTGACGGACCGCAGGGATCCCGAGTCCGTCACTGTCGCCGTCTCGACGGCCGGCGTCTTCCGCTCCCGGGACGGCGGGGCCAGCTGGGCGCCGTCCAATCACGGGGTCTCGGCGGTCTTCCTGCCCGACCCCGACCCGGAGTTCGGGCAGTGCGTCCACAAGATCGCGCAGGATGCGGGCGATCTGGACCGGCTCTACCTGCAGAACCACTGGGGCGTGTACCGCAGCGACGACGCGGGAGCGAACTGGACGGACATCGGGGAGGGCCTGCCGTCCGACTTCGGCTTCGCGGTGGCCGCCCATCCGCACCGCACGAACACGGCGTACGTCTTCCCGATCACGGCGGACGCGGACCGAGTCCCGGCCGGGCGCCGCTGCCGCGTCTACCGCACCACGGACGCGGGAGGCAGCTGGGAGGCGCTGTCGCACGGGCTGCCCGAGGGCGACCATTTCGGGACGGTGCTGCGGGACGCCATGTGCACGGACGACGCGGACCCGGCAGGCGTGTACTTCGGCAATCGCAACGGCGAGGTGTACGCGAGCGCGGACGACGGGGACAGCTGGCAGCAGCTCGCCTCTCATCTGCCGGACGTACTGTGCGTACGGGCTGCCGTGATGCGCTGAACACGGACGGTCCGGGAGCGCCCCCGTGCACCAGTAGAGTGACGCACCGTGGCACCACGACCATTGAAAGAAATTGTCGAGCCCGGATGGGCCGAAGCCCTGGCTCCCGTGGCCGAACGCATCGCAGCGATGGGCGACTTCCTGCGTGCGGAGATCGCCGCGGGCCGCACCTATCTGCCGGCCGGACCTCATGTGCTGCGCGCGTTCCAGCAGCCGTTCGACGAGGTGCGTGTCCTGATCGTGGGGCAGGACCCCTACCCCACACCAGGGCATGCCGTGGGGCTGAGTTTCTCGGTCGGGCCCGAGGTGCGTCCGTGGCCGCCGAGCCTGGACAACATCTTCCGGGAGATGAACGCGGATCTGGGGCATCCCCGTCCCGCCAACGGGGATCTCACCCCCTGGGCCAGACAGGGCGTGCTGCTCCTCAACAGGGCGCTCACGACGGCGCCCCGCAAGACCGGCGGGCACCGTGGCAAGGGGTGGGAGGAGGTCACGGAGCAGGCGATCCGGGCGCTGGTCGCCCGGGGCAAACCTCTGGTGTCCGTGCTGTGGGGCCGCGATGCCCGCAATCTGCGGCCGCTGCTCGGCGATCTGCCGGCGATCGAATCCGCGCACCCCTCCCCCATGTCCGCGGACCGCGGCTTCTTCGGCTCGCGCCCGTTCAGCCGCGCCAATGACCTGCTGTTGCGCCAGGGCGCCGAGCCGGTCGACTGGCGGCTTCCATGAGCTGGGTGCTCGGGGTCGATTCGGGCGGCTCCGGCCTGCGGGTGGCACTCGCCGACGCGAAGGACCCGCAGCGCGTCGAGACCGTCGTGTCGCGTACGCCGGTGCGTACGGGCCCTGGTGGGATCGACGCCGGGCACCTGCTCGAGGAACTGCTGCCGATGGCGCGCGGCCTGCTGGAGCGCGCGGGTACGGGGAAGGACGCACCGGCTGCGATGGTGATCGGCGCCGCGGGTATGGCGACGCTCGGTGCCGGCTTGCGGGCCGAGTTGCCCGGCGCGCTGCGTGGTGCGCTCGGGGTCCGGCGTCTGGGCCTCGCCGCCGACGCAGTGACGGCGTACGCGGGCGCTCTCGGCCAGTCTCCGGGTGCCGTGGTCGCCGCGGGCACCGGCATGGTCGCCCTGGGGACGGATCTGGCTGTCTGGCACCGTGCCGACGGCTGGGGCCATCTGCTGGGCGACTGCGGCGGCGGCGCGTGGATCGGCCGGGCGGGTCTGGAGGCGGCGTTGCGTGCCCACGACGGGCGGCGGGGCGGCTCGCCGGCGCTGCTGGCCCGGATGGAGTCGGTGTTCGGGCCGGCGGCTCGGCTGCCGGGGCTGCTGTATCCACGCACCGACCGGCCCGCGATGCTCGCCTCGTTCGCCCCCGAGGTCGCGGGGTGCGCGGGCGAGGATGCGGTGTCCGCCGGCATTCTGGCGCGGGCGGCCGGACATGTCGCGGAGGCCGCCGCTGCCGTGTGTCCGCCCCCGGACGAGGTGCCCGGCGGCTGTGAAGTCGCGCTCACGGGCGGGCTGTTGAAGCTCGGCGAGCCGCTGCTCGCCCCGCTGCGGGCCGAGCTGGCAGCCCAACTGCCGTATGCGCGGCCGGTGTCGGCGGCGGGGGATCCGCTCTCCGGCGCCCTGCTGCTCGCCGCCGCACTCGCCTCGGACGGGCTGCGGCTGCCGTCGCACCCGACGATGCTGTGCGTCCCGGCAGAACCGGCGGACTGAGATGTACCGCACCCACGGGATAAATATGGACAGATGACACGTGACCGCCCCCTCCCCGAACAGTCCCGCCGGCAAAACCAGTAGCATGCGGCGCCATGAGCTCCCCCACTGGGCCGGCACCCGGCCTGCCTGTACGAATGCCGCGACCCCGCCAGTCCGGTCGGCACCGCCGACCGGAACCCGTGGCGGCACCTGAGGGCGCGCCCGTGCTCGTGCTCGCCGTGCCCGGCGCGGCCGCGCCCGCCACGCGCAGCCTGGCCGAAGAGGTTGTCAGCATCGCGCGGTCCGAGCTGCCCGGCCTCGAGGTCGGCATCGGCTACCTCGACGGCGACGATGCCGAGTACCCCACGCTCCAGTCCGTGCTGGCGCACACCGCCGCCCGGCGCACCGAGCGGTTCGAGATCGCCAAGGCGGCAGGCCGGGAGGTGGCCGAGCCCGAGGGTCCCGCCGCCGTCGTGGTGCCGCTGCTGGCCGGCCCGGACAACGCCACGATGCGCCGTATCCGTCAGGCCGTCATGGACAGCCGTGCCACCGCCGAGCTGACCGATGTCCTCGGCCCGCACCCGCTGCTCGCCGAGGCGCTGCATGTGCGCCTCTCCGAGGCCGGTCTGGCCCGCGCGGACCGTGCCCGCCTGTTCACCGTGGCCACCGCTGCCGACGGCATCATCCTGGCCACGGTCGGTGGCGAGGAGGCGGTCCAGGCCGCAGGGATCACCGGAATGCTGCTGGCCGCGCGTCTGGCGGTGCCGGTGATGGCCGCCGCGCTCGACCAGGAGGGCGCCGTGGGCGCGATCGCCGAGCAGCTGCGCGGCTCGGGCTCGGCCCAGCTGGCGCTCGCACCGTACCTGGTCGGCCCCGAGGTCCCGGATGGGCTGCTGGACGCCGCCTCCAAGGAGGCGGGCTGTGCGGCCGCCGATGCGCTGGGCGCGTACCCGGCGATCGGCAAGCTGGTGCTGGCGCAGTACTCGACGGCACTCGGCATCGCGCCGCAGCCGCACGGCGGCCAGCAGCGCTGACGCTGCTGGGGCAGATGTACGAAGGGCCCGGGCCGGCCGGCGGACATACGGCCCGGGCCCTTCGCACTGCCGCGGCAGCTCCGCGGACTCCTGCCGCACCCGACACAGGGGCGTGTCCGACACATGGCGCCGTCCGCCCGCAGGACGGGGTGCGCGGCGTCCGGTGCGTGCAATCGCAAGGCGGTGGATGACCTCCCCCTGCCGGAGGCCGGGGGAGGTCATCCACGTACCGGACGTACTGGGATGACTCCGACAACGCAGCTGGGGGCACCCCCAGGCAAGCTCCGCGAGAGGGCGTGCCGGGCGGCGCGCGCCAGGCGGGATTGTCGGGCACGGCCTGGCGGCGCGGAGCAACCACGAGCAGCGCGGAGCGACACGGAGACCCGTGCGGACCACGTGACAGCCGGCACGCGCAGCCTGGATGCCCGGGCGCTCGCCGCGGCCGGGGACTGCCGTGAAGGCTGTGACCCGCGGGTTCACGGGCGGGGCCGTCAGGCGAGCGGCCCCCGCCGTCAGACGAAGATCACGCGGGATGCGGCGGGCACGGCCAGCGAGCCGGCGCGGTGGGGAATGCCGGTGGCGGGGTCGAGGTCGAACCATGTGACGTCACCCGAACGCTCGTTCGCCGCGTACAGCCGGGTGCCCGCCGGGTCCAGGGTCAGATCACGCGGCCAGTGCCCCCCGCAGGGCACCGAGGCGACCGTCTCCGCCTTCTCCCCGGTCTCGTCGAGCGCGAGGACAGCGATGGTGTCGGTGCCGCGTACGGCCGCCCACAGGTGGCGGCCGTCGTGCGAGACGACCGGCGCCGAAGGGTAGGCGGGGTCACCGGCGCCGTCCGGGAACAGCCGCCGCTCCCCCACCGGCTCGAGCGCCCCGGCCGTCGCGTCCCAGCGGCACAGGGTCACCGTCGGTTCGAGTTCGCCGAGCACATAGGCGTGGCGCCCGGAGGGATGGAAGGCGAGATGCCTCGGGCCGGTGCCGGGCGGCAGCGCAGTCTCGCCGTGCAGCGTCAGCTGTCCCCGCTGGGCGTCGAGTGAGCAGACGCGCACCGAGTCGGTGCCCAGGTCGACGCTGAGCACCCACCGCCCCGACGGGTCGGGCAGTACCTGGTGGGCGTGCGGGGCGAGCTGGCGGGCCGGGTCGGGGCCCGTACCCTCGTGGCGCAGTACGGCGCTCGCGGGCAACGGGGTGCCGTCGGCGGCGAGCGGCAGCACGGTGACACTGCCGGAGCCGTAGTTGGCGGTCAGCAGGTGACCGCCGGCCACCGCGAGATGCGTCGGTGCGTCCCCGCACACGGCCACGGGTGCGCAGATCGGGCGCGGTACCGGCCCGGCGATGTCGTAGGCGGCCACCGTCCCCTGTGCCGTCTCGGAGACCGCGTAGAGGACCGGGCCGTCCTCCGTGGGCCCGGCGGCGAGACACGACGGGTCGGGGACGGCATCGCCGGCCCCGGTCTCGGTCAGTGCTCCCGTCCGTGGATCCACCTCGGCCGCGACGATCCCCCGCCCGCCCGCCGAGGTGAACGATCCGATGAAGGCCCGCCCCGTACCTCTGTCGCCCACAGCGTCCTCCCCTTCGCCGCCCGCGTCACGTGCGCGCGCACGAAGCCCGACGGTAGCAGGCGGTCTAGACCAAATTGGATCACAGGTCGAACTCGCCGCGGGCGCGGGCAGCCGCCTCGGGGTGGTGGACGTAGGCCGGACGCGACTCGGCAATGTCGTACGTCCGGTGGAAGACGGGGGTCGCCGAGCCCGAGATCGGCGGCACGATCCACGACCAGTCCGCCCCCACGCCGCGGCCGTACCTTCCCTCCCGGTCGATATGAGTCAGGAAGCGGCGCGATTCGGTGTGGTGGTCGGTGACCGTGACGCCTGCACGGTCGAAGGAGTGCAGCACCGCACGGTTCAGCTCCACCAGCGCGCGGTCCTTCCACAAGGAACGGTCGCTCGCCGTGTCGAGGCCGAGGTGTTCGGCGACACGGGGCAGCAGGTCGTAGCGGTCGGTGTCGGCAAGGTTGCGGGCTCCGATCTCGGTGCCCATGTACCAGCCGTTGAACGGGGCTGCCGGATAGCAGACACCCCCGATCTCCAGGCACATGTTGGCGATGGCGGGCACGGCGTGCCATCGCAGCCCGAGGCCTTCGCACCAGCTCTCCTCCGGGTGCTGCAGCTCCACTTCCATGACGGAATCGGGCGGCAGCTCGAACAGCCGCGGCTTGCCGTCGCCGTCCTCGATGACCAGAGGCAGCAGATCGAAGGGGGTACCGGGCCCGCCCGGCCAGCCGAGCCGGAGGGCGAGGTCGGTGAGTCCGGCGTTGCGCGGGTCGCCGACGACGGACCCGGGCTCGGTGCCCGTACCGGGGCCGCCGGCGTAGCCCGCGTAGCGGACCAGCTGTTCGTTCCAGATGCGGGGGCCGGGGTGGTCGGGGGCGTCCGGTGCGAAGACCGTGATCAAAGGGCGGATCCGGCCGCCGTTGGTGGCCTGGCGCAGATGCCCGACGGCTTCGGCCGCCACGCCGTCGGCGTCGGATATGTGCCGCCGGTCGCGCACGTGCAGCGAGCGCCAGTACAGGCGGCCTATGCAGCGGTTGCTGTTGCGCCAGGCGACGCGGGCGCCGTGGGCGAGTTCGGCGGGAGTGTGGACGTAGGTGCCGGTCGCCTCGATCTCGGCCAGTACGGCGGCCGTCCGGACCTGCGGGTCCCCCGCCGCGGGGTTCTCGGTGTGGTGCAGCCGGATGAACTCCTCCGCTTCTGCCCGCAGCCGCTCGGGGTCCGCCGTCGCGGTGTGCAGAGCGGGGTAGGGGACGGCTTCCGGCGCACGGTCCGCCGGGGCATGGCCGGCGGGGCACCGGGCAGCGGGCACGGACCCGTCCGCGACCCGATCGGACGCTGGGCTCGGGGTCAGCGCCCGGCGAAGGGCTCGAAGCAGGGACTTCCGCATGATGCCGCACCTCTGAGGTCCTGGGGGACAAACAGGATGCCGCTGTGGCTACCCTTCGCGCAGGCAGATCCACCCTCTGTATGCAGAGTAAAACCACCTCATACGCCACGTTCTGCGCATGTCGCTGGTCAGGCAGGCACCAGAGGGGCTCGCGGAGGAGTGCGAAGGGGCGCATCCAGCCCGGCGAGCGCCCTCTCCAGCCCGTGCAGGTGGCTCAAGGCCGCCTCCGCGCCGGGGTGATGCCGTGGGACGGACACGGGGACGACCTCCACCACCGTCGTGGCGGTCACCGGGCTCGGCGGCACGAGGGCGTGCACGGCCGCTTCCACCCGGGCGCACGCCGCCGCGAGGCGGGCATCGTGCGAGGCCTGCGGGTCCGCGGCGACACCGGCCAGCCCGCGCACCTCGCGCGCGCAGTCGTCGAGCAGCGCAATGACCTGCCGGGCGCGCGCCTTGCGGGCCCGCAGCGGGCTGAGCGGGTGGACCAGGGGTGCGAGCGAGAGGCGTACCCGGCCCAGCAGCAGCTCCAGTTCGGCCGCGAGGGGTGCGGGGTCCGCGCTCTCGTCCCCGGCGAGCCGCCGGGCCGCCGCGGTGGTACAGCCGTGCACACAGCTCACCGCGCGCCGGATCCAGGCGTCGGTCGCGGCATGCGTGGTGACGGGCAGGATCAGCGCGACGCCGAGAGCGGCGCCCAGTGCACCGACCGCGGTCTCCTGGAAGCGCAGCAGGAGCAGCCCGGGGTGGAGCACACCCAGCAGGCCGTAGAGCAGCCCGGCCATGACGGTCACGAAGAACATCATCCAGCTGTACGAGGGGGCCGCCGTGTAGAAGATCCCGAAAACACACACCGCGACGAGCACGGCGGTCGGGGCGGGGGCGCCCGCGACGGGAATCGCGATCAGCAGGCCGGCGGCGATGCCGGTGACCGTGCCGAGGACACGCCGGAAGCCGCGCACGAGCGTCTCGCCGCGCGACGCGGTGTTGACGAAGATCCACCACGCCGTTCCCACGGCCCAGTACCAGCGCTCGGGAGAGACCAGCTGCCCAACGGCCAGTGCCACGGCGCAGGCCGCCGTCGCCTGGAAGGCCTGCCGGGTGGTGAGCCTGGCCAGTCCGCGTCCCGGCAGCGGGGCAGGCTGCGCGGGCGGCGGCGTACGGCGCTCGATGCACCACAGACCGAAGCGGACGGCCGATGAGGCCGCCAGGGCGAGCGCCACCGAGGCGTACAGCTCCGGCAGCTGGGCCGGCAGCGCCTGCAGGAACTGGGTGACGAAGAACATCATGAACGCGAAGATCCCGAGCGCGTGCCCGCGTGGGCCCCAGCGCCTGGCGTAGACACCGCAGAAGATCACGGCCAGCCAGGCGGCGGCGCGCAACAGCGGCTGCCCGTGGAGGGCGGTGGCGACGGCGAGCACGGGAAAGCCCACGGCGGGAAGCAGTGCGGTGGTGCCGGCCTGGCGGCGCACGGTGGGGTCGCCCACGGTGAACAGTGCCAGAAGGGCCGCGAGGCCGCCCGTGACGGACGCGATCAGGGAGAGCCCGGCCAGCTCGGCAGCGGCCACGGCGAGGCCGACCCCGAGTACGGCGCGCGCCGACACCCGCAGGCGCAGGCGGCCCGGGTCGGGCGCGCTGAACATCTTCTTCACGCCGGTCACACTCCACACGACGGTCGCCCCGCCTCCTTCTGATCGATGCGCCGTGCGGCGCTCCCCACGACATGGCAAAGGCGCCGCGGGTCCGGTCCGGCTCCGTCGCCGGTCCGGCGCTGCGCAGCGCCTGTCTCCGAAGAGGAAAGCATCCTTCCGGTCAGTGGCTCAACCGGGACGGATCCTGCTGTGCCATTGGTACAGCAGGAGGCTGCGGATCAGGACCAGGAGAGGACCAACGGACCACAGCAGCTCGACCCGTCCGGTCCTGGCCCGATCCCGCCTCCCGATCGCATCCTCGGGACGGTCCCGCCTCAACGGCTCGGCGAGCGAAACGATGGCGAGGCCAGTGGCTGACCGGGGGCACAGCAACTGTGCCATCGGTACAGTCGAAGACAGCTCATCGGGACCAGGGAAGGCCGCCTGACCATGGCAGTGGACGCGCTCGACACCCGCATTCTGCGACTGCTGATCGAACAGCCGCGCACCAGCGTGCGCGAGTACGCCCGGATACTCGGCATCGCCCGCGGCACACTCCAGGCCAGGATCGACCGGATGGAGCGTGAGGGGGTGATCACGGGCACGGGCCCGTATCTCTCCCCCGCCGCACTCGGGCATCCGGTGCTCGCCTTCGTCCATATCGAGGTGACCCAGGGCCACTTGGACGAGGTGGGCGACGCACTGGCGGCGGTGCCCGAGATCATCGAGGCGTTCTCGATCACGGGCGGCGGGGATCTGCTGACCCGGGTCGCCGCGCGGGACAACGGGCATCTCGAGGACGTCATCCAGCGGCTGATCAATCTGCCCGGCGTGGTGCGTACCCGCACGGAGATGGCGCTGCGTGAGCGGGTGCCGCACCGGCTGCTGCCGCTCGTGGAGTCGGTCGGCCGGGCGGCCGGACCATCGCGCTGAACCGGCGCTCGGCATGGCGGCCGGCATGGGCACCGCACACACCACGTCGGTCAGAGGGCGCGCCCCGGACCGCCTGACGGCGGCCGGGGCACGGCGTCGGCCCGTCGACCGAGTGTCAGACTCCGGCCCGCTTGACCTTGTCGAGATGGGCGAACACCACCACGTTGTCCGTGTAGCCGTTCTTCTTGTCGTACGAGCCGCCACAGGTGAGCACACGCAGTTGCGGAGAAGCGGTGTCTGCGTACACGCGCTCGTTGGGGAAGTTCTTCTTTTCGAACGTCTCCACGGAGTCGACCTTGAACGTGGCGACGGTGCCGTCCGTGCGGGCGATGTCCATCGTGCTTCCCGGCTTGAGAGAGCTGAGTTCGAGGAACACGGCCGGTCCGGTCTTGGTGTCCACGTGGCCGGCGACGATCGCGGTGCCGCGCTCACCGGGGGTGACGCCCCCTTTGAACCAGCCGGCGAGGTTGCTGTCGTTCTCGGGTGGTGCGTCCAGCGCCCCGGACTTGCCGATGGACAGCTGGGTGAAGGGAGCGTCGACGTCGATCTCCGGGATCAGGATCCGCTTCGGCACGGACCGCGGCAGCAACAGCGTGGGCGATGCGCTGGGCGCGGCACTCGTGGGTCCGGCGGGGGCAGGTGCGACGGAGGCGGCGGCCGCGGCGGCCGGAGGCTTGACCTGTCCGGAGGGGTTGAGGGAGTTGAAGACAAGGAGAAAGCCCAGCCCGACCGCTGCAGCGGGCCACAGCAGGGCGCGGCCGATGGAACGGGTGACGGGCGGTGTGGCGGGCGGCTGCTGAGCGGCCATGCGAGCGTGCCTTTCGGGTGAGGGGCGCGGGCGGGCGAACCGACTGGGGCGCAAATGCCAATGGCCGCGGCCACCGCCCGTGAGGGCGGCGGCCGCGACAGGAATCGGACTGATGGTGGACGGATCCGATCAGGCCGCCGAAGCGCCCGAGCGACGGCGCATCCGGTAGGCGCCTACACCGAGACCGCCGATGAGGAGCGCCGAGCCTGCTGCCATGCCACTGCCGGAGAGGGCAGTGCCACCGCCGCCGTAGTCGCCGCCACCGTTCGGCTTGTCGTGGTCGTCCTTCTTGTCCCCGTAGTCCTTGTCGTGGTCGTCCTTCTTGTCCTTCCAGGACTTGCCGTAGTCCTTGTCCTCGTCCTTCTTGTCGTCCTTCCAGGACTTGTCGTAGTCCTTCTTGTCGCCGTGGTCGTCCTTCTTGTCGTCGTCGTAGTCCTTGGTCACAACGCCGGCAAGGGCACCGCCGCCGTAGTCGCCGCCACCGTTCGGCTTGTCGTGGTCGTCCTTCTTGTCCCCGTAGTCCTTGTCGTGGTCGTCCTTCTTGTCCCCGTAGTCCTTGTCGTGGTCGTCCTTCTTGTCCCCGTAGTCCTTGTCGTGGTCGTCCTTCTTGTCCCAGTCCTTCTTGTCGTAGTCCTTCTTGTCCCCGTGGTCGTCCTTCTTGTCGTAGTCCTTCTTGTCCCCGTGGTCGTCCTTCTTGTCGTCGTCGTAGTCCTTGGTCACGAGGCCGGCAAGGGCACCGCCGCCGTAGTGGCCGCCACCGTTCGGCTTGTCGTGGTCGTCCTTCTTGTCCCCGTAGTCCTTGTCGTGGTCGTCCTTCTTGTCCCAGTCCTTCTTGTCGTAGTCCTTCTTGTCCCCGTGGTCGTCCTTCTTCTCGTAGTCCTTCTCTTCGTCCTTCTTGCCGTAGTCCTTCTCTTCGTCCTTCTTCTCGTAGTCCTTCTCTTCGTCCTTCTTGCCGTAGTCCTTCTCTTCGTCCTTCTTCTCTTCGTCCTTCTTCTCGTAGTCCTTCTCTTCGTCCTTCTTCTCGTAGTCCTTCTCTTCGTCCTTCTTCTCGTAGTCGTGGCTGCTGGAGGAGGAGCTGTCCTTCTCCCAGTCATCGGCGGAGGCGATGGCGTATGCGGCCGGAGTCGTAATCGCAAGGACCGCGGTGACTGCGGCCGACGCGAGGAGGGTGCGGGCAGAGCGCATGGATGCACATTCCTTTCGCCGCGACTGCGGAGACCGACACTTCATCGGCTCATCGGATCGCAGGGGCGACATGATTCACCGTCAGCCCGATTCAGCCCGCGCACCACTCGAGAGACCGGCATTCGAGGGACGTCTTGGGCCCATGGAGTGAGAAGCGACGGATAGTCACCCGTTGGACGGCACGCCACGCCGAGGGGAGGTTTGGCCTGTCACCACACACTTGGGCGCACTGACCGTGCCTCAGCCACGGCTGCCCGATCGCTCCGCGGTACGTCCTCACGCCGCCCGGCTACAGCGCTCCCGTCACGTCCGAGAGCCCGCCCCGCAGCCTCTGGGCGCGCAACACGAGCAGCATCTCGAAGCGTCGGTCGGGGTCGTCGATGACATCCCCCCACAGCTCCCGGATCTGGCGCAGCCGGTAGCGCGCGGTCTGCGGGTGGACCCCCAGGCGGTGCGCCACCTCGGGCGCCCCGCCCGAGGTCTCGATCCAGGCGAGGAGCGTCTCGGCCAGGCGCCGCGCCTGCACGGGGCCTGCGCCCTCCAGCGGTGCCAGGCAGCGCCGCGCCACCGCGTCGATCAGCTCCTCCGACGGCAGCAGCACCAGTTCTTCGGTGCGCTCGGTACAGTGCAGGACCTCACCGCCGGGCAGCAGGTCGTCCTCGATCAGCTGGACCGCCGCCTCGGCCCAGCGCAGCGACTTCGCAGCGGCTGCCAGCGGGACCGGCGGGCCTATGGCACCGGACCAGCCGGCCGTGGCCCGGCGCAGCATGTCCGAGCGGCCCGCGGTGTCCGGCTCAGGGATGACGATGCGGGGCTGCTCGCTCTCCATGTCGAGAAGGATGCCCTGGCCCACGGCCGGCGCGACGGCCTCCCTCGCGGGCCGCACGAGCACACCCACGGCGATGGTCGCGGGAAGCTCCCAGCCGATACGGGCAGCCCGCTCGGCCAGTGTGCCGACCGGGTCGGTGCGGTGTTCCACGAGCAGGAGGTCGATCAGCTGCCTCTGAAGACGCAGACGTTCGCTCGCCCGGCGGGCCGCGGACTCGGCGTAGCCCCGGACCGACTGTTCCACCAGCCCGTCCAGATATTCGAATCCTGATTCTGCGAGTTCATACATGGCAGGGGCGGCGATGTCGACCTGCTGACCGATTTCGGCGAACCGACGCCAGGCGAGCCGGACACCGAGCCGGTAGATGGCCTGGAGCGAGTCGAGGCTGCGCCCGCTCACGCCTTCGCCCCGGCCGAACTCCTGGAAGACCTCGGTCGGCACGCGTGGCTTGCCGGTCCCCGACGTGAGGTTGTGGACGAAGCCTTCGATGGCGCGATGGATCCCGACGAGCGCCATGGGTTCGCCGGACTCGTCCTCCACGAGCTTGAGATGCGGGTACTCGTGGCGTATCTCGCGGAGGATCTCCTGAGCCAGGTCGCCGGCACCGGCCAGGGCGAGGGCTGCGAACTGCTCGACCTGCGGCTGTGGCACCTCGCGCCAGGCGGGGCGCGTCATCGGGACGGCTGTGCGGTGTCGTAGCTGATCAACGGGACGTTCGGCTGGTCGGGGGTGGCGTCGAGCAATGCCACGATCCCGAAGGCCGTGCCCACGGCCAGCACAGCGGCGATCCCTGCGGTGGCCACGGCTGCGAACAGTCTGCGCATAGTCGGGTCAGCTCCTCGCTGGAGACGATCCCCACCCCGGCAGCCGGCCCCACCGGCTGAACGCACAGTGTTGACAGTACATTGACATTCCGTCAAGTAGCCGCCTACTGTCGTGGCGCTTGAGGGCTGACCGGCCCGGGTCCGTGCGTCTCCAGACGAAGTTCTTCGACTCAGGAGTGCCCGGATGCGCCGTACCGCTGCACCGTCGTCCCTGTTCCTGCTGGGAGCAGGCGTCTTCCTGCTCGTCCTGGCCCCCCTTCTGGCGTGGTACGTCCAGCCGCAGGCCAAGCGCACACCCATCGATGTCGACACCACCACGGTCTTCACGGGGACCGGGAGCTACTTCGACACCTCCAAGGTGAAGACCGTGCACGGCAGGACCATCACGGTGACCCGTCAGGTGCGGGGTGACGTGGCCGACAGCGAGAAGAGCGGTTACGCGGTCTGGGACCTGTCCACCTCCGTCGACAGCGACAGCACCCTGCCCGCTTCCGACACACGGGACTCCTTGCAGTGGACGCTGGAGCGCTGGGTGACGGACCGCTCCAGCAATGAGCCGGTGCACTGCTGCCAGGAGACGCCGGTCTTCGACGGAGAGGCGTACCTGAAGTTCCCCTTCGATGTGGAGCGGCGCTCGTACCGCTGGTGGGACAGCACGCTCGGCGGGGTGGTGCAACTCCGCTTCGCCGGAAGCAAGAAGGTGCAGGGGTACGCGGGCTACCGTTTCACCGGCACCGTGCCGCCGACCAGGACGGGGGTGCGCCAGGTACCGGGACGGCTGGTCGGGAAACCGAGGACCCCGCAGATACTCGCCGAGGAGTGGTACGCCAACAGCGGGATCGAACTGGTCGTGGACCGGCGCACCGGCCGCATCATCTACGCGGCCATCGGGCCGAAGAAGACCCTGCGCGCGCCGGGGGCGGACAAGGACGCGGTGGTCCTCCTGGAGAGCGAGCGGATCGCGTTCACGCCCGCGACGCAGCGCCGGCAGGTCGATCTCGCCTCCGCGGACAGCAGGCAGCTCGCCCTGCTCGGCACGACCGCTCCCGTGGGCGCGGCCGCGGCAGGAGGGGTGCTCGCTCTGGTGGGCGGTGTGCTGGTGGCGCGAGGGCGCCGTCCGGACCCGGCTCGTCCGCATGCTCACTTGGTGACGAGTCAGGGCGTCTGAGGTCGCCAGAAGTTGTCATACCTGTGAGTAGCCGCGCGCCGAACACGTGCCGAAAACTGTCTACCCCCACCAGAGCACGGCCCCCCGGTCGCCCTTTCCCCTCACTCCCCCCACTCCCCCCACTCCCCCCACCTCTTTCCCCTCCGCACCCTGACACGAGTTGGAGCACCCATGCCCCAGCACGTACCTCCCCCGCTGCTCGAAGCAGAGCATGACCCCCACAGATCTCGTCACCACGGCAGGCCGCCCGCCGTACCGGGAGTCCCCCCGTCCCCCCGACGTATCGTCTTCCTCGCCCACCGGGACCTGGGCAACCCGGCAGCCGGCGGCTCCGAGCTGCTGATCGACCAGCTGGCCCTGGGCCTCACCGCTCACGGCCACGAAGTCACCCTGCTGTGCGGCGGCCCGGCCGTGCACCGGCCCTACCGTGTCGTGTCCGCGGGAGGCCCGCTGGGGCACTACGTGAACGCACGGTCCGCCTTCGCCCGGCAGGTAGGCGAGTGCGACCTCCTGGTCGAGGTCTGCAACGGAATGCCGTATCTGGCTCCGCTGTGGCATCGCGGCCCCACGCTGTGCCTGGTCAACCATGTGCACACCGAGCTCTGGGACATGCGCTTCCCGGCTCCCGTCGCCCGCGCCGGCCGGCTGCTGGAGCACTGGGCCCTCGCGCGGGCCCACCGGGGCAACCTCCTGGTCGCCGTCTCCCCTTCCACGGCCGGCGCCCTGCGGGCGATCGGGGTCCCGGACCGGCAGATCCGGGTGGTGCACAACGGGGTCCACGAGCCGGGCGTCCAGAGCCCCCGGTCCAGGACCCCGCTGTTCCTGGCTCTGGGCCGGCTGGTCGACTACAAACGCATCGATCTGCTGCTGCACCTGTGGGAGCGGGTCCGGCCCGTCACCGGCGGCAGGCTCGTCATCGTCGGGGACGGCCCCGAGCGCACGCGGCTCGAGCAACTCGCCGGTCCTGACGTGGAGTTCGCCGGACATGTGTCCGAGCTGGAGAAGCACCGCCTGCTCTGCGAGTCCTGGATGCTGCTGCACCCGGCGGCCGTCGAGGGCTGGGGACTCGTCGTGACGGAGGCCGGCGCCCGGGGGACACCCACCCTGGGTTTCGACGTACCCGGTCTGCGCGACTCGGTCGAGGACGGTGTCACCGGCGTCCTGGCCAGAGGCGAGTCGTCGTTCGCCGCGATGTGGTGCGCACTGGCACTGGACGACGAACGGCGCGAGGGTATGGGCAAAGCCGCGGCGGAGCGCGCCTCCGCGTACCGCTGGAGCAGCACCGTACGGCAGTTCAGAGCGGTCGCCACCGAAGCGATGAACGGCGCGCGCACGTGAAGGACCCCTCCTTCCGCCGCTCCCTCACCCTCTTCCGGGCGTTCATGCGGGAACAGGCCGACCCGGCTTCCGCATACGGACTCCTCGCCCGCGACGCGGCCGACCAGGTGGAGCGTTACGTCAGACTGAAGGGCCGCGTCGTCGTCGACATCGGTGGCGGCAGCGGGTACTTCACCCGTGAGTTCCGGCGGCGCGGAGCGCAGAGCTATCTGTTCGAGCCGGACCCGGCGGAACTCGCCGCGGAACCCGCCGACGGAACGGTCGTCGCCGACGGCTACCTGCTGCCGCTCGCCGACGCCACGGCCGATGTCTGCTTCTCCTCCAATGTGCTCGAGCATGTGTCGGATCCACGGACCTTCCTCAGCGAGATGGCGCGGGTGACCCGGCCCGGGGGCCTGATCTACGTCTCGTTCACCAACTGGCTGTCTCCGTGGGGCGGCCACGAGTGGGCACCGTGGCACTATCTCGGTGCCGAGCGGGCCCGCGCCCGCTTCGAGCGCCGTACGGGCCGTCCGGCCAAGCACCGGCTCGGGGAGAACCTCTTCGCCGTCGATGTCGGATCGACGCTGCGTCACATCAGGGGCCGCGAGGACGTCGACATCGTCTCCGCGCGCTCCCGGTACTGGCCCGTCCTCCCGGAAGTCGTCCCTCGCGTGCCCGTGCTGCGTGAGTTCGCCACATGGAACCTCCTCCTCATCCTCCGGCGGTGTTCATGACCAGCGCTGTCCACGCACGACCGCCGGCCTCTCCCAGCGCCGCAGGTCCTCCGCCCGGCCCGTCGCCGCAGCCGCGGTCCAGGCGCTGGCTCCTCGGGTTCTGGGCAGCCGTGTTCCTGGCCTTCCTTGCGGTGTCCCCGGGGCGCATGACGTTCGAGACGAAGCTGGGGGTCGTCGCCGACCCCTGGCAGTTCATCCGCGATCTGGGCGGGCTGTGGCACGACCGAGCGGGCTTCGGCGGGATCGCCGACCAGTACATCGGCTACGCCATCCCCATGCTGCCCTTCCATGCCACTGCCGACCTGCTGCAGGTGCCGGTCTGGCTCGCGGAACGGCTGTGGCTCTCGCTGGTGGTCGCCACCGCCTTCTGGGGCGCGCTGCGGCTCGCCGAGCGGCTGGGCACCGGCTCCGACCGCGGCAGGCTGCTGGGCGCGGCCGTGTACGCCCTGTGGCCGACGTACACGATCGTCGTCGGTTCCACGTCGGCGGCAGCCCTTCCGGGTGCGCTGCTGCCGTGGGTGCTGCTGCCGCTGACGAACCCACAGACCGGCCCGAGGATCGCGGCGGCGCGCTCGGCGGCGCTGATACCCCTCATGGGCGGGGTGAACGCGGCATCGACCCTGGCTTCGCTGCTGCCGGTCGGTCTGTACCTCCTGAGTCGCCCGGCCGGCCCGCGTAAACGTGCGCTCATCGCGTGGTGGGTTCCCGGCGTGATCCTCGCGACCGCCTGGTGGATCGTGCCGCTGCTGCTGCTCGGGACGTACGGCGAGAACTTCATGCCGTACGTGGAGTCCGCGCACACCACCACCGCCACGATGTCGGCGACGGAAATGCTGCGCGGGGCGGGCAACTGGGTCGGCTATCTGAACTTCGGCGAGGCCTGGCTGCCCGCCGGCTGGACCGTCGCCACCTCGGGCGTCGTCATCGTGTGCTCGGCGCTCGCCGCCGCGTTCGGTCTCGCCGGCCTCGCCCGGCGGGACCTGCCCGAACGCCGCTGGCTGGTGCTGACCGCACTCTCCGTCGGTCTCATCACTCTCGCCGGATACGGGGGCGCGCTGGGCGCCCCGTTCCACGCGAGTGTCGAGGGCTGGCTCGACGGATGGCTGGTGCCGTTCCGCAACATCTACAAGTTCCAGACGGGTCTGGCGCTCGCCCTCGCGCTCGGCCTCATGCACCTCACGTCCCTGGCCTCGCGCCCCGCCCTCGGCCTGCCCGCCCGTGCGCGCCGCTTCGCGCCTGCGGTGGCCGCCGCGCTCGTGCTGCCGGGTCTGTGCTGGCCCTACGTCAACGGCTCGATCCTGCAACCGGGTTCGTTCCAGAAGCTGCCCGCGTACTGGCGGACGACCGCGAGCTGGCTCGAGGAGAACTCGGCCGACGACCGCGCACTCGTCGTGCCCGCGACCGCGCACGGGATCTACACCTGGGGCTCGCCGATCGACCAGCCGCTGGACGTCCTCGCCCGCTCCCCGTGGGCGCAGCGCGACTACGTGCCGTTCGGCACCCCGGGCAACCGCAGGGCGATGGACGCGGTCGAGCAGGCGCTGACGTCCGGCGGTGAGGTTCCCGGACTGAGCGGGTATCTGCACCGCGCGGGACTGCACTACGTCGTCGTACGCAACGACCTCGACCCTGACCAGCTGGGTCATGTGCCCACCCCCACGGTGAAGCGCACCCTGGAGGCGTCGGGGTACCGGCGGGTCACCGGCTTCGGTCCGGTGATGACCGGCGGACGGATCGCGGACGACACGCCCGTGCAGGTCGAGGGCCTGTTCCCGCGCCAGCGTGCCGTGGAGGTCTACGAGCCGCCGGCCGGCACCACGCGTCCCGGAAAGGCGCGGCTCACGCCCGTTGGGTCGACGGCCGTCGTCAGCGGCGGCCCCGAGTCGCTGCTGCCGCTGTCCGCCGACGGTTCTCTCGCCGGGCGTCCTGCCGTCCTGGCCGGCGACGCCCATCCCGGGACGGACCGGCCTTCGCTGTATGCGGCAGGAGACGGATTACGCCGCGCCGACACCCGGTTCGGCCTGGTCAACTCCAACACGTCGCACACCTACACCCGCGACGAGCGCAATGCGCCCGGGGCGGCGCAGGATCCGGGGGCACGGCCGCGGCAGATACTTCCGGCGTCCGATCCACGGCACCAGACCACGTCCGTGCTGCGCGGCGCCGCATCCGTCAGCGCCTCCTCCGTCGGCAACTGGCTCTTCCACCTCCCCCAGTACGACCCCGTCAACGCGTTCGACGGCAATCCGGACACCGGGTGGGCGGAGGGGTCCCCCGGGTCCCCGCAGGGCGAGTGGATCAGGATCGCCTTCGACGGACCGACCCGGATTCCCGCGTCACTGCAGCTGACGCCGCTGCCCAGCGCCAATGTGCGGGCCGCTCCGACAGTCGTGCGCGTCGAGACCGACAGCGGCAGCCGGGTCAGCCCCCTGCAGCCGAACGGGGCGGCACAGCAGGTGGCGGCGCCCGAAGGGACCGCGACCTGGCTGAAGGTGACCATCCTGGGCTCGCAGCAGGGGCGCCCCGGGCTGACCGGTGCCGGGTTCACCGAGATCACCGTCCCCGGTGTGCAGGTCACCCGGATGCTGGACCTTCCCTCGGACGCGCCCCGCGACGGCGCCGACTCCGACTCCGTCGTCTACTCGCTGCGCCGGGGCAGCGACCCGGGCGGGCTGTCCGCGGTGCCGGCCGAGGTGGGGCTGCACCGGCAGTTCACGGCGGCACGCTCCGGCGACTACACCGTGAAGGCCACCGCCCTGCCCGTACCGGGCGAAGCGCTGGACCGTCTGCTGTTCGACCTCACGGGACAGCGCGAGAAGATTCTCGTGAGCGCGGAGTCCACCGCGCGCCTGGGGACCAATCTGAGTCCGCGCAACCTGACGGACGGCGATCTCACCACGGCCTGGATCGCGGGCGAACGTCCCGTACTCCATCTGGCCTGGCCGAAGAAGACATCGGTCGGCGAGATCGTTTTCGCGGCGGCCGGCGGGCTGTCGACACGGCCCGAACAGGTGCAGATCAGCTCGCCCGACGGGACCGCGGTGGCCACGGTGGACGAGAACGGTATGGCGCGCTTCTCCCCCATCACCACCGACCGCTTCGACATCACGATCTCCCGCTCGGCGCCACTGACCCTCCACAACCCGGTCGCGGACGAGCAGTTGCAACTGCCGGCCGGGCTGAGCGAGGTCTACGTCCCGGCGCTCGAGAAGTTCCGCGCGCCCCAGCCCGACCCGGACAAGCCCTTCGCCCTTTCGTGCGGCAAGGGGCCGGTCGTCTCCGTCGACGGGCAGTTCCTCGAGACCCGTGCCGAGGGCCGGGTCCGGGATCTGACCGAGCGCCGCCCCGTGGAGATCTCGCTCTGCACGGACAGGAGCCGGGTGGCACTCGACCGGCGCACCCATACGGTCGAGGCGGGGGACACCGGTCCGCTCGCCGTCACCGACATCACGCTGACCACCGGCAGTGTGCGGGCCGCCGAGAGCGCCCCGCGCGAAGTCGATGTCGAGGACGGCGAAGGGGACGAGCGTGCAGTGCGGGTCGGGGCGGGCGACGCCTCGTACCTGCAGCTCCACGAGAACCACAACGCGGGGTGGAAAGCCACGCTGGACGGCCGGGAACTGACGCCGCTGCGGATCGACGGCTGGCAGCAGGCCTGGCTGGTCCCGGAGGGCAAGGGCGGCACGGTCACGCTGCTCTACGCACCGTCACGCGTGTACGACGCCGGTCTGATCGGTGGCGGGGCACTGCTGGTACTTCTCACGGGGCTCGCGCTCGTACGGCGTCGGGGCAGCGGGCCGGACCCGGCCCTCCAGGCGCCAGAGCCTCCCGGTCCCGGATTCCTGCTGGGCACCGTGGCGCTGACGCTGGTCGGTGTCGCGGTCGCCGGTCCGCTCGCCGCCCTGGTCCCCGTCCTGGCCGTCGTGGCCCGGCTGCGTCCGGCTGCGCTCGGGCCGATCGCCTTCACGGCGATGGCCGGCGCCGGTGCGGCCGCGGCGCTGGACAGCGGTGAGGCGGTGTCGCTGGGCAGGGGGGCATATGGGCCGGTGGCCCAACTCCTGGCCCTGACAGCCCTGTTCGCCGCCCTGGTCACGGTACGGCGGGAGCACGGCGCACATGTCCGGCAGGGGCCGGGCGCCGGTCCCGGCGAGCAGGGCAGCGGTGGGGAATCCGGTGTGCCGACGGCTCGGCCCCCGGAAGGGAGTGCCCGATGACGACGGCGCAGCAACCGTCCTCTCCCGACGCAGGTGCGGCGCCGCAGCTGCCCCGGGTGCCGTTCCCCGTCGTCGACGAGGTGGCCCGGCACTGTGCGCAGGACGCCGAGCCGAACACGGTCCACATCGAGATCCATCTGCCCGGCCTCCTCGAACCGGCCCGGATGCGCGCCGCGTTCGCCGGGGCACTGGCGCGGCATCCCCGCTCGCTCATGCGGGAGAGGGTCCGTGGCCCGCTCGCCCGGCGTTACGAATGGGAGCTGACCGGCGAGCCGGACAGCGAGGTGGTCACGTTCGTGCCGCGCACGGCCGGTGCTCTCGGCCGTGCCCGGGAACGCGCCCTCGCCGAGGCGCCGCCCCTGACGTCGTCCCCACCACTGCGGCTGGAGGTGATCGAGGATCCCGAAGTCCACGGCTGCGTGCTCCTGTTCACCATGAACCACACCGCGCTGGACGGTCCGGCGTGTCTGCGGCTGGCGGCGACTGCGGCGGAGCTCTACGGCGGGCACCCTGTCCCGGCGGTTCCGCCTCCCGCCCGTCAGGCGTCCGGGCCGCCGCACCGGACGGGCCGCGGGCCGGTGTTCGCCAGACCCGCGCGGGTCGCACCGGGTACGCCCGGTGCGGTGCCCGGGAACGCCATGCTCGTCGCCGAACTGCCCGTGCCCCGGCGCAGCCCCGGAGCTCCGTACACGGTCAACGACCAGTTGATGGCCGCCACCGCGCTGAGTCTCGCCGCCTGGAACCGGGCGCACGGGGCACCCGACCGCCCGCTGCGCATCACGATGCCCGTCGACGACCGCACCCGCGGGCCCGAGATGCCGATCGGTAACGGCACCCGCCTGGTCGAGGTCGGTTTCAGCGCCGCGGACGTGGCCGCCGGCACCGACATCGCCTCGCTGCTGTGCCGGATCGCGGAGCGGACACGGGCGCTGAAGGCGCAGCCACGTCCGCAGCTGGGCCATGGTGCCTCGCTGCTGACGAGCCCGGTGCTGCCCGTCGCCGTCCGGGCGGGCATCACCCGGGGGCTGCGGGTGCTCGCCGCTCCGTGGGTGTCGACCACGCTGCTCAGCAACATCGGCCGGATCCCCTATCCGCTGGACTTCGGCGACGCCGGCCGGGCCACGGCGGTGTGGTTCTCGGCACCCGCCCGGATGCCGCGCGGGCTGACCGTCACCACCGCGGCGACGGGAGGCCGGCTGCATCTCGTCCTGCGCTGGTCCCGCACCCTGCTCGGCGACGAGGACGGGGCCCGCCTGCGCGACCTGTTCGCCCGTCACCTGGCAGCGACATCCCCGGAGGCCGTATGAGCAGGGCCGGTGGTCTGCGCGACTTCTACGAGGACCCCACCGTGCCCGTCGCGTCGGGTGACGCACGCAGCCGGCGCCAGGCGCAGTTGCTGGCGGCGGCGCTGGGGGCGTCACCGGGACAGCTGGTCGTCGACGTCGGCTGCGGCGACGGAAGCGCCGCCGCCACGGCCGCACCCCTCCTCGCCGGACACCGGATCGTCGGCGTCGACTGGTCCCAGGACGCGCTGCGCCGGGCGCGGCCGCGGCTGGGGCACGTGGTGCGCGGCGAGCTCGAGCACGGCGGGCTCCCCCTTGCCGACGGCTGCGCGGACGCGGTGCTGTTCAGCGAGGTCATCGAGCATCTCGTCGACCCGGACCGGGCCTTGGACGAGCTGCGTCGGATCCTGCGGCCCGGCGGTCATCTGATGCTGTCCACGCCGAACCTCGCCGCCTGGTACAACCGGGGGCTGCTGCTTGCGGGATGGCAGCCGGTGTTCTCCGAGGTGAGTCTGCGCGGCATCCACGGCCGGCCCGGCTCGCAGGTGGTCGGTCATCTGCGGCTGTACACCGCGCGAGCGCTGCGCTCCTTCCTGACCGCCTCCGGTTTCGCGCAGGTACGGATCACGGGCGCGCCCTTCCACGGCGTTCCGCGCGGGCTGCGGCTGCTGGACAGGGCTGCGTGTGCCGTGCCCGGCGCGGCCTCCATCCTGCTGGCCCATGCCCGGCGGGGGTAGCGCGATGTGGTGGGGTGTGGGCGCCGCTCTGCTGGCCAACGTGTTGTACAGCGTGGGCTTCGTGCTGGAGAAGAGGGCACTCGGGGATCTGCCTGCGCTGTCCACCCGCAGGCCCGTGCGCGTGGTCCTGGTGCTGCTGACCAGTCCGCTGTGGCTCGTCGGATCGCTGGCGCTGGCCGCCGGCTTCGCGGCTCAGCTGGTGGTCTATCGCGCGCTGCCGATCGCCGCCGCGCAGGGCATCTTCGTGTCCGGTCTGGTCCTGCTTCTGCTTCTGTCGTCGGCGGTGCTCGGCGAGCAGCCGTCGGGCCGGGAGCGCTATGCCCTCGGCGCCGTACTGGTCGCGCTGCTGATGGTGGTCGCCTCGGTGCGCGAGGGCGAGGACGTGGTGAGCAACGGAGCGCCGTGGACGCTGGTGCTCCTGGTGTGCGTGCCCACACTCGCGGCGGGGGTATGGCTGTACGGGCGGGTGGAACGGCTGGCCAAGAGACGTCACCGGGTGCCGACGAACGGCATCGGGTACGGCGTGGCGGTGGGACTGCTGTACGGGGTCAGCTCGCTGGCGATCAAGGGCGCCTCCAGCCGTCTGACCACTGCAGGCCTCGGGGAAGCGGCCCGGTCGCTGCTCGGGTCCCCGTACCCGTATCTGCTGCTCTTCACGGCGGTGGCGGGCCTGATCATGTCCCAGGCCGCGCTGCAGCGCTGCCGCGCCTCGCTCATCGTGCCCGTCTGCACCACGGTGACCTGCCTGTTCACGGCGGTTCTCGGGACTCTCACCTTCGGGGAGACGCTCCCGCAGGATCCCCTGCTGCTGACCCTGCGGGTGGCCGGTACGGCGCTGGCGCTCTCGGTGCTGCTGGCCATGCCGCGCCACGATCCCCGGACCTGACCCCCACCACCCGAAGGAGTACCCGATGGACCCCAGCGATCCGCTGCTCCGTATCCTCGTCTGTCCGCTCGACAAGGGCCCCTTGACCTTCCTCGCCGAGGAAGAGGTGCTGTACAACCCACGGTTGCACCTGAGCTACCCGATCGTGGACGGCATACCGCAGCTGCTCCCGGCGTCGGGCGACAGGGTCCGCGAGGACGTCCACGAGAAATATCTCCGGACGGCTGCTGATTGACCACTCATCTGCGAGGCCCCGGCTCTGTCGGCCTGCGGCCGTCCACCGCAGGCGCCTCGAACGCGCCCGCCGAGGACCGTGCGGCGCGGCTGGGCACGGGTGACCACACGTCGCCCCACTGAGGGGGCTCCACGACGTCGATCGCGACGGCGGGGCGCCCCGCCGTGACGGTCTGCTCGCACCCTGACTTCCGCGACCGCTCGCCCGATCAGTCATGATCTCGACAGAACAGGCGGTGGGCCGTCCTTCTCGCGCGGACGCCGCGAGCGGCCCAGCAGCGGACCGAGCGGGGAGCAGGGGCGCAGGTGCGGGGACCGAACGGCGAGACGGCGTTGCTGGATGTACTGGTGGGCGCGGCGGAGGAGGCGCCGGATCAGACCATCGTGCATGTACGGGGTGACGGCAGCGAACAGGTCGTCACCTACCGCGAGTTGCGGGACGAGTCGATGCGGGTGGCAGGAGGCTTCATCGCTGCCGGTCTGGCGCCCGGGAGTCCCGTGGTGTTGCTCGCCGACCGCAGCGACGAGTTCCAGCCGCTGTTCTGGGGGGCTGTCGCCGCTGGTCTGATACCGGTTCCGCTGGCGCCCGACGCGCGGCGGGTGCTCCCCGTGTGGGAGCTTCTCGACCAGCCCCCGGTCGCGGTCGACGAAGCCTGCGCGCCCCTGCTCCCGGCCCTGCCCGACACGGTACGTCCGCTGCGGCTGGCCGAGTTGCGCGAGAGCGCCGCGCCGCAGGCCCTGCCGGTGCCGGCCCCTGGCGACGTGGTGTTTCTGCAGTTCTCCTCGGGCAGCACCGGGTCCCCGAAGGGCGTCGAGCTGACCCATGCCGCCGTGCTGGCCAATCTGGAACAGATCCGCGTGGCCGCGGCGATCGGGCCGGACGACGTGGTGGCGAGCTGGATGCCGTACTTCCACGACATGGGCCTGATCGGCACCCACCTGGTGCCGCTCGCGGCACGGCTCAAGCAGGTGAAGCTGGGGCCGCTGTCGTTCGCGAAGCGGCCCGCGCTGTGGCTGGAGTCGGCCGCGCGTCACCGGGCGACCCTGCTTTCGGCGGCGAACTTCGCGCTGGCGCTGGTGGAGCGGCGGCTCACGGAGGATGCGCTCAGCCGGATCGATCTGACGAGCGTTCGGATGATCCTGGTGGGCGCGGAGCCGATCTCCCCGTCGGTGTGGCGTGCTTTCGCCCACAAGATGCGGCCCTCGGGGCTCGCCGCGGACGCGCCGCAACCGGTCTACGGCCTCGCGGAGGCGACGCTGGCCGTCGCCTTCCCGCCACCGGGAGAGGTGGCGCGGCCCCTCGTGCTGGACCGGGCCGCACTCGGCCAGGGGCGGGCGGAGATCGTCGAACCCGGGCCGGATGCCACAGAGTTGATGGACGTCGGACACCCGGTGCCGGGGTGTCAGGTGCGAATCACCGACGACGAGGGCGAGCCACTGGGCGACCGCCGGGTGGGACACATCGTGGTCCGCGGCCCACAGGTCGCGCGCGGCTATCACCGCTCCCCCGAGGCGACGGCGGCCGCCTTCGCCGGCGGGTGGCTGCGCACGGGCGACATGGGGTTCCTCGACGAGGGACGGCTCTGCGTGACCGGCCGGTTCAAGGACGTCGTCTTCGTCAACGGCCGTACGTTCCACGCCTTTGACCTGGAAGAGGTGGCGGCGGGCACACCCGGGCTGCCGCCCGGTCCGGTCGCGGTCGTCGGCTCCACCGATCCGGTGAGCGGCGGGGAACGGGTCGTGGTCTTCGTGGCGTCGGGGCCGTCTCGGGCGGCTGCGGCAGGTGATGTGCTCGACAAGGTCGCAGCCCGGGTGGGCGAGGCACTGGGCCACGACGACGTACAGGTCCTGGCGCTGCCCGCGCGGTCGTTCCCCCGCACGACGAGCGGGAAGTTGCGGCGGGCGGTGATGCGGGAGCGGTTCGAGGCCGGGGCGTACGGCCAGGCCGAGGCACATCGGGCGGCGGGGGCGACACGGACGGCGGGGACCGGACAGGCGATCGATGCGGCTACGGGGGCCGGTGAGCCCATCGAGGCGTCCATGCCCCGCTCCCGCGCGGACATCGAGTCGGCCGTCCGCTCCATCTGGGCGCGGGTGCTGGACCTGCCCGCCACCGCGATCGGCCCGCACGACGCATTCCTCTCCGTCGGGGGCTCGTCGCTCAAGGCCATGGAAGTGCTCGCCGCGCTGGAGGACACGTTCGGCATCACCCTTCGGCCGTCCGACGTGCGCGACCACGGCACGGTCGCCGCGCTCGCCGGCCATGTGCTCGCCTCCATCGGTGTCGCCCACGCGCACATCGACGCGCCGGAGCAGACGGGTGGGGCACCTGGCCGACCCGCAATCGCGATCACCGCCATGGCCTGCCGTTTCCCTGGAGCCGATACGCCCGAGGCCTTCTGGGCCCGGCTCGCCGAGGGCCACGACGCCGTCACCGGCGTACCCCCCGGGCGGTGGTCGACCGCAGTGGAGGCCGAGGCCCGGTGGGGTGCGTTCCTCGACGATCCTGCCGGATTCGACGCCGGCTACTTCGGCATCGGCGACGAGGAGGCCCGCGCGACGGACCCGCAGGCACGGCTTTTCCTGGAACTCGCGCACGAGGCCCTGGAGCGGGCCGGTTACGCGGGCCCGCGGAGGCGGGGCCGCCGGGTGGGTGTGTTCGCCGCGGCCGGGGACAGCGGGTACCGGAAGCTGCTCGAACAGGCTTACGGGGAAGCCGGGTTGTCTGCGTCTGCACTGACCGGAAATCTGCCGAACCTGCTCGCCGCGCGGGTCGCGCACTGCCTGGACCTGACCGGTCCCGCGCTCGCCGTCGACACGGCGTGTTCATCCGCCCTGGTCGCGCTGCACCTGGCCCGTCGCAGCCTGCAGCAGGGGGAATGCGACATCGCTGTCGTCGGCGGCGTCCATCTCAACCTCACCCCCACCGGGTACGCACTGCTGGAGAAGTCGCAGGCTCTGTCGCCGACCGGGCGCTGCCACGCATTCGGTTCCGCGGCAGACGGATTCGTCCCCGGGGAGGGCGGCGCGGCGATCGTGCTGATGCGCCTCGACGATGCGGCGGAGGCCGACGATCCGGTTCTCGCTGTGCTGCGCGGCACCGCGGTGAACAACGACGGCCGCTCGCTGAGCCTGATGGCCCCCAATCCCTTGACGCAGCGTGAGGTCATCACGCAGGCGTACCGCGAGGCGGGCATCGATCCCGACAGCGTGTCGTACGTGGAGGCCCACGGCACGGGTACGCCGATCGGCGACCGCGTCGAGATGCGCTCGCTCGCGCACGCCTTCCGGCCCCGCGCCGACGGGCGCCCCCGGCTGCTCGGCTCGGTGAAGTCAAATCTCGGGCATCTTCTCAACGCCGCCGCAATGCCGAGCCTGGTGAAGGTGGTGCTGGCGCTCGGGCACCGGCAGCTGCCCCCGTCCCTGCACCACACGCCGCCCGCGGCGAACCTGGACCTGGACGGGTCCGGCTTCGCGGTGGTCGGCGAGCTGTGCGACTGGGAGGCGCCCGGTCCGCTGACCGCGGGAATCAACGCGTTCGGTTTTGGCGGTACCAACGCCCATGCGGTCATCGAAGCGCCGCCCGCCCGGCCGCTGCCCGCTTCGCCTGTGCCCGAGGGCACGCGGCTGCTCACTCTGTCGGCGCGCAGTGCCGATGGCCTGCGCGCCGCCACGGCCGATCTCGTGAGGCATCTGCACGAGCACCCGGAGCTCGACGAAGGAGGCATCTGCGCCGCCGTCGCCGCCGCCCGCGACGAGGGGTCCCACCGTCTGGCCGTCGTGGCCGACGGGGACCTCGCCGCGCGGCTGGAGGCACAGCCGCCCGGCACCGAGATGCGGTCGCGGCCCCGGTTGGTCTTCCTCCTGCCGGGACAGGGTGCCCAACGTCCCGGACAGGCCCGCGCCCTGTACTCGCGAACGCCTGTCTTCCGGGAGGTCCTGGACGAGGCGTCCGCTCTGGTCGGCGAGGTCGACGGCCGCAGCCTCGCGGCCTGGTGCCTGGACCCCGACGTCTCTCCCGCCGCGCTCGCCCGGACCGATCTCGCCCAGCCGATCCTCGTCGCGTACGGGGTCGCTCTCGCCCGCCAGCTGACTGCGTGGGGCATCACGCCGGACGCCGTCGCGGGGCACAGCGTGGGTGAGATCGCCGCCGCCTGCGTCGCCGGGACGCTGACGCTTGCCGACGCCCTGCGGTTCGCCGCCGAACGTGGACGTCTGATGGCGGACCTGTGCGCCCCGGGCGCGATGGCCGCGGTGCGTGGCGGGGAAGAGGCCGTCGCCGCGCTGGTGGCCGGTTCGCGGGGCGCGCTCGGTGTGGCCGCGGTCAACAGCGCCCGTCAGGTGGTCATCTCCGGGACGCCCGAAGCTGTCGACCGTGCCGTGGACCACCTGACCGCCCTGGGTGTGGCGGTGCGGCGGCTGGACGTGTCCCGGGCGTTCCACTCGCCCCTGATGGGCCCGGCGCTCGGCCCGCTGGCCGACGCGGCTGCCACCCTCCGCCTCCACCCGCCGGTGACACCGCTGATGAGCACGGTCACCACCGAGTGGCAGCCGACACTCGACCCGGAGTATCTGCGGCAGCACGCGAGGCGGCCGGTCCGCTTCGGCGCCGCTGTCGAGCGTCTGCTCGACGACGGGTACGACACGTTCGTCGAACTCGGTCCCGCCGCCACCCTGGGCGGGTCCGTCCGCGCCGTCGTTGCGGCACACGCTCGGGGATCCGACGCGGTCGCGCTGACGGCAGGGAACGGGGACGGTGCCCGGGGCCTGCTGAAGACCGCCGGCCGGCTCTGGCAGCGCGGCGTGCGGCTGGACCGTACGGCGCTGGACGCCGGGCACGCCCGTGTCGCCGTACCCACCTACCCGTTCCAGCGCCGACGGTACTGGCCCGAGCCCGCGCCCCGGCCGCTGCTGCACCGCTTCGTGTGGGACGACGCGCCGCTGACCGTCGGCACCGGACCGCGCACGGTGCTGCTCGCCGGTCCGGACTCCTCGCTGTCCCGCGCTCTGACGGACCGGCTCACGGGCCGCGGCGTCACGGTGCACCGGTCCGGGGCTCCGCTGCCCGAGGGAGCGGCCCGGCCGGACGTGGCCGTGCTGCTCGCCGGGCCGGCGCCCGATCCGGACAGCGTGGCCGCTTTCGACGCCGTTCAGCACAGCTTGGTGACGGGCCTTCTGGAACTGCTGCCCCTGCTCGCGCAGGACCGGCCCCGCGTACTCGTCGTCACCGAGGATGTGCACGCCACGGGTGTCGTGCCCGAGCGCCTGCGCCCCGCGCAGGCGGTGCTCACCGGGCTGGTCCTCGCGCTGCCCGAGGAGCTGCCCGGTACCGTGGCCCACAGCGTCGACCTGTCCTCGCTGGACGATGTCGCCGCGCGGCTGAACGCGCTCGACCACGAACTCGCCGCGCGGGCAGGAACGCCGTCGGACGCCGTGGCCTGGCGTGCGGGCCGACGCCTGGGCCGGACCGTGAAGGCCGTCGCGACGTCGGCGTCGGCGTCGGCGTCGGCGTCGGCAGAGTTGCCGGCCGACGGCGTGTATCTGATCACCGGGGGCGCGGGCGGGATCGGTGGCGCGCTCGCCCGCGATCTGGCGGGGCGCGGCCGGCCGACGCTGGTGCTCACCGGCCGTTCCCCGATGCCTCCGGCCGGGCTGCTGTCCGAACTCCGGGCGCTCGGTGCCGTCGCCGAATACCGCGTCGCCGATGTATCGACCGAGGCCGGCGTCGACGCCCTGATGGCGGACCTGCCGCGGCTGGACGGACTGTTCCACGCGGCCGGGGTGGTGCGCCCCGGCACACTGCGGTCCAAGTCGCCCGAGGACGTGGCGCAGGTCCTGGCCGCGAAGACGCGGGGAAGCCTGCTGCTGGCGCGCGGACTGCGGCGGCACGGCCTGCGCCCCTCGGTGTGCGTGGCGTTCTCCTCGGTCGCCTCGGTCCTGCCGGGCCTGGCCGGAGCCCTCGGCGACTACGCGGCCGGCAACGCGTACCTCGACGCGTTCGCCGCCGCCGAACGCGCCGCCGGCCGGCCATGGCAGGCGCTGAACTTCGCCGCGTTCGCCGAGACGGGTCTGGCCGCGCGAGCGGAAGTGCCGACACGCGGCGTCGGCCGTGGGCCCGCGCCGCTGGGCACCAGCGCCGCGCTGGAGGCGCTGCGCCTCGCCTGCGGCATCGACGCCGCCCAACTCCTCGTCGCCGACCCGGACTCGGGCTCCGCGCCGCGTCCGCCGGCGACAGCTCGCGCCGTACCGGTACCTGCACCCGCCCCTGCGGCGGCCACCGCCGTGAACGCCTCCGGAGCAGCGGCCCGCTCTGCGCCCACTCCCCCGCCCACGGCCGGCGCTGCGGGGCGTACGACCGGGGAGGCGGACGGCGTTACGGCCGTTCTGCGGCGGCTGCTTGCCGTGTCGCTCCAGCGTGCCGCGGACGACATCGGTGTCGACGAGCCCTTCCTTGCCATGGGCCTTGATTCGCTCACGGCCGTCGATCTCGTCAAGCGCCTGGAGAAGGAGCTGGACCGGTCACTGCCGATCACGCTGTTCTTCGAACACCGGACTCTGGCCGAGCTCGCCGCCCACCTCCACGCCGAAGAGCCCCACCCGGGCCAGGTGCTCAGGCACCGCCAGGAGGCGCCGGCCGACACCCCGTTCCCCCTGACCCCGGTGCAGCTCGCCTTCATCACCCAGGGCCGGCTTCAGCCGGACATCACCCCCTACGGCTACGTACGGCAGACCATCAGCGGCCCGCTCGATGCCGAACTGCTCGGGCAGGCGCTCGGACGTCTCGTCGACCGCCACCCGATGCTCCGGATCCGCATCCGCCCCGGAAGCGACGCCGGCACGCCCGAACAGGCCGCCGTCCCACCCGGCCAGGGCGCGGTCCCCTCCTGGTACGAGGTACGCGACCTGCCCGGCGTACGCGCGGACGACGAGGAGCTGGAAGCCCTCGAAGAGACCCTGTGCAACCGCCCGTTCGACCTCACCGCCGAGGCGCCGGTACGCGCGGTGCTCGCCCGTACCGCGACGGGGCCCGCCCATCTCGTCCTGGTGGTCCACCACGCCGCCGCCGACGGCTTCAGCCTGAACATCGTCGGTGAGGAGCTGTGGACGGTCTACACCGCGCTGTCCGAGGGGCGGGCGCCGGACCTCGCACCCCTCGGAACCAGCTTCTCCGCCTACGTCGAACACCTCCGGGCGGAGCGATCGGGTGCCGCTTTCGCCGAGGACCGGGCGTACTGGCGCGCTGCGCTCGCCGGCATCGACGAGCCGCTCCGGCTGCCCTACGACGGTGATCCGCGAGGGGTGCCCGCGCCCCCGCTCCTCGCCCACCAGGTGGCCACCGATCCGGAGCTCTCGGCCGCGTTGCGCAACGCGGCGGCAGCACACGGCGTCTCGCTGTTCCATCTGCTGCTCGCCGCGTACGCGCGGTGTCTGTCCCGGTGGAGCGGGCGGCGTGACGTTCCCGTCAACGTCGCCCGGGCCAGGCGCGAGACCCGGCTGCCCGGCGTCGACCGGCTGGTCGGGCCGCTGGCCGACACCCTGCCCCTCTTCGCCTCGGTGGACCCGGACGAGCCGGTCCACGCCCTGGCCGTACGGCTGCGGGAGGCCTGGCTGTCCAGCGAGAAGCGCGCCCGGCTCACCAGCCTGGACCTCGCGCGGCTCCTGCCCTCGGGCGGCGCCGGGCCGCGTACGGTCAGCCCCGCGTCGTTCAGTTTCTCGCGCTTTCCGGTTTCGGTGGATCCGCACTGTCCCGTGGAGGTCCGGCCGACCGCTGCCGGAACCGCTTCGGCAGCCACCCGGCTGAGCCTGTTGTGCTGGGAGTCCGACGGGGCCTTGCGCTTCTCCTGGAACTTCCCTGCCCGGCTGTTCGACCGGACCACCGTGGACCGGCTGGCCCGGGAACACCTCGCCGAACTGACCGAACTCGCCTGGTCCACCGACCCTCAGGCACGGGCCCAGGCCCAGGCACCCGCACCCGCACAGGCACCACGGTCCGGCATCGTGGCGCGCCTGTGCGCCCAGTTCCGCGCGACCCCCGACGCAGTCGCCGTCGACACAGGCAAGGCCACGATCACGTACGCCGAACTCGACCGCGCGTCCGCCGCCCTGGCCGCCGGGTTGCGTGCCTCCGGCGTCACCGGCGGCGACCTGGTGGGACTGCTGACCGAGCCGGGCGCCGACACCGTGGTCGGAGTCGTCGGCATCCTCCGCGCCGGGGCAGGCTGGGTCCCCCTGGACGCCACTCACCCTCCGGCGCGCCTGACCGACCAGCTGGCACGGTCCGGTGCGCGGACCCTCGTCTGCCACGCCGCCACCTACGCGCCGGCTGCCGCACTCGCCGAGGCCGCACCGGTCTCTCTCGTCCTCGTCGACGACCCGTCACCTGCTCCCTGCCATGTCGACGCGGAAGCCGCCACCGACCCGGAATCTCTCGCGTACGTGATCTTCACCTCGGGTTCCACGGGGCGCCCGAAGGCGGTGCCGATCACGCACCGGTCGATGGCGAACTACCTGGACTGGGCTCTGGCCACGTTCGGGTACCACCGAGGCGACCGGCTCGCACAGACCGCCTCCGTGTGCTTCGACGCCTCGGTGCGCCAACTCCTCGCGCCGCTGCTCGTCGGCGCCACCGTGGTCACCGTGCCCTGGCATCTGGTCCGGGACCCCGAGGCGTTGCTGGACCGGGTCGAGAAGGCCCGGATCTCCGTGTGGAGTTCGGTGCCGACGCTGTGGTCCCGGTTGCTTGAGGCGGCGGAGACCCGTGTACGGGAGGGGGCGCCGCTGCCGGATCTGTCGGCGTTGCGCTGGATCCACGTCGGCGGCGAGGCCCTCTCGGCCGCCCATGTCCGCCGCTGGTACGACCTGTTCGGCCCCGGTCACCGCATCGCCAATCTGTACGGGCCCACCGAGGCCACCATCAACGCGACCTGCCACCTCGTCGAAGGCCGCCCCGCCGACGACGTACGAACGCTGCCGATCGGCCGCCCCCTCACCGGTACGGAGGTCGAGGTGGTGGCTGCGGACGGGCGCCGCTGCGCCCCGGGCGAGTCCGGCGAACTCCTCATTTCCGGGACCGGTCTCACCCCCGGCTATCTCGGTGAGCCAAAGCTGACGGCCGCCGCGTTCACCGAGCGCGGCGGACGCCGCTGGTACCGCAGCGGGGACCGGGTCCGCAGCCGCCCGGACGGGGTACTGGAGTTCCTCGGGCGCCTCGACGACCAGGTGAAGATTCGCGGGTACCGGGTCGAACCAGGCGAGATCGAGGCGGTGTTGGAGACTCATCCCGCTGTCGTCCGCGCCGCCGTCGTCCACCGCGACGACCGGCTGATCGCCTTCGTCGAATGCCGCCTCGGCGACCCGGCGCCGGAGCCCACGGACCTGCGGGCCCACCTGACCCGCACCGTGCCGGGATACATGCTCCCGGCCCGGATCCACACCGTCGACGCACTGCCCCTGACCGGCACCGGCAAGATCGACCGCAGCGGCCTCGCCGTACCCGCACCCCGGTCGCCCTCTGCCGATACCCCGGGGCCCGACCCTTCCGCCGCACAGGGCGATGTCCGCAGGACCCCTCCGGCGACGCCGACCGAGATCCTCCTGGCCCGGATCTGGTCCGAACTCCTCGACGTCCCACGGATCAGCCGGGAGGACGATTTCTTCTCACTGGGAGGGGACTCCCTTCTCGTCCTCCAGGTGTTCGCACGGCTCCGGGACGAGATCCCGGTGCTGCCCAGGCCCACCGTCATCTACGAGCACGGCACGCTCGCCGCACTCGCCGCCGCGGTGGACGGCACCCCGGCGGACGACAAGAGCCGCGTGGTCGACCCGGAGAGCACCGTCCGTCCGGTCCAAGCGGACAGCACCGTCCCCACCGCGTTCCCGCTCACGCCCAGCCAACGTGGCTTCCTGCTGGCCGAAACAATCTCGCCGGACGCCGCTTCGGCATGGCTGGCCTGTCTGCGGGTGCACGGTCCTCTCCGGCCCGACCTGTTCCAGCGCGCGGTCGACTCCTGCGTCGTACGCCACCCCATGCTGCGGACCGTCTTCCCCGCCGGCGCCCGGCCGCCGGTCCAGCAGGAACTCCCGCCCTCCCTGCGGATCCCGGTCGACTTCGAGACGCCGGCCGACCCCGGGCTGGTGCCGCTGCGGATCGCCGAGGAGCGCGAGCGCCGCCTCGAGCCGTGGGCGTGGCCGCTGCTGCGTCTTCGGCTGCTCACCCTCGCCCCCGACACACACATGCTCGTCGTCCACGCCCATCACCTGATCGGCGACGGGTACAGCGTGGCGCTCCTCGGCCGTGAACTGCTCGCCGCCTACGACCGTCTCGTACGCGGCGAACCGGCCGAACTCCCGCCGCTGCGCCGCACGTTCCGCGATCATGTGACCCAGCTGGAGCCTCCGGTGCCCGCACCCGGCAGCAGGCCGGAGGCCGAGGCACGGCGGGCCCGCCTGAACGCCCCGTACCACCGCCCGGCGCTCGGCCGAGGCGCCGAGTGCGGGAAGGCCGGTGCGGATCTCGCACCGCCGCCGTACCGGTCCACCGGGTTCACCCTGGACACCGGCCGGGTCGCGGCATTGCGCCGGGTCGCCGCCGAGGCGGGCACGACGCTCTTCGCCCCGCTGCTCACCGCGTACTACCGGACGCTGGCCGGGTTCACCGGGCAGGACGATCTGATTCTCGGCCTGGCCGTCACCGGACGCGACCACGCCCTGCCCGACGCGCACCTCGTCTTCGGTCCCTTCGCCACGGCCGTGCCCCTGAGGCCGGCCGCGCTGCCCGGCGCGGACGTGTCAGGCCGGTCCTTCGCCGACGACCTGCGGCGAATCGCTGCCGAGGCGGCGGACGCCCGTACCCATGGTGGCGAGGCCACCCGGACGGAGGGGGGTCTGCCCCCGGCCGTGCAGTTCCTCTTCACCTTCCTCGACTTCTCCGCTCTCGGGCCGCTGAGCGGGGACACGTTGAGCCTCACATGGGACGACAGCGATCCGGAACTTGCCCCGCCGCCGGTGGGCACCGACACGTTCCTTGCGGTGCGCCCGGTCGGGGCCGAGGGCCTGCGGGTGGTCCTTCGCGCCTCAGCGGCGGGCTTCACGGAGGCGGCCTTCGAGAGGTTCACGCGTGCGCTGCGCGACCAGCTCACCGAGGCCGCGGACGCGGTGCCTCCGGTCGTCACGTCCGCCGCGGCGGGCACGGTGGACGCCGCTCTCGTGGGCTACCTCCCCGCACCGGCGCATCTCGCCTCACTTGCGGGACCTCTGGCGGGAGCGTCGCTTGAACCGTCCCGTGAGCAACTGCGGGATCTGCTCTTCCCCCACGGGCGCCCGCGCCTGGTCGAGGTGATCAGCACGCCGCTGGGCCGTTCCGGATTCGTCTGCCTGCCACTGTTCGCCGATGAACTCCCGGCCACGTCCGACCTCGCCGGGCGTGCCGCCAGGGCCGTGGAGTACGCCGCTTCCCTGGGCGCCCGCTGCGTCTCGCTCGCCGGGATGATTCCCGCCCTCACCGGCTACGGCTTCGGGGTCCTGCGGGAGACCGACACGCAGGCTGCCGTCACCACCGGTCATGCGGCGACCACCGTGTCAGTGGTCAAGACCGTCCATGCCGCGCTCAAGGCATCCGGCCGTGAGCTCGACGAGCTCGCCGTCGCGGTGGTCGGCCTCGGCTCCATCGGCAGGTCCTCGCTCGAACTGCTCCTGACCCTCGCTCAGCGGCCGCCCGCACGGTTGATCCTGTGCGACGTCGCGGGCAGTGAACCGCGCCTCAAGGAGCTCGCCGAGGGGCTGCTCGATCGCGGTCTGGCCACGGCCGTGGAGGTGTACGAGTCCGATCCGGCGCTGCCGGCCGTCGTGTACGAGGCCGGTCTCGTCGTCACCGCGGTCAGCGGCGGCGACTCGGTGCTCGACGTGGAGCGGCTGCGGCCCGGTGCGATCGTCGTCGACGACTCGTTCCCCCACTGCTTCGACACAGCGAAGGCCTTGTCCCGGATGCGGGAGCGCCGCGATGTGCTGATCGTCGGCGGCGGCCTGCTCGCGATCGGTGACGCCGAGCGGCGGATCGCGGAGGGGCTCCCGCAGGCCGCGGCGGCGGCGTACGCGGCGCAGTCCTGGCTGCCCGGCACGATCGCCTCCTGCCGCCTCGAATCGCTGCTGCGTGCCGCTCGCCCCGGGCTGCCGTTGGTGCACGGCCTGGTGGACGGCCCGCTCGCCCTCGCCCACTGGAGGGAGATGGAGGCCGCGGGCGTGGAGGCGGGGCCCCTGCACCTGCTCGGGCACGCTGTCGCCATGGGCTGCCCGCCCGACGACCCGCACCCGCGGAGCTGAAGGGGGTCTCACCGGGTCACTCAGTGGTGACCTCCCCGCAGTCGCAGACCGAGCGGCCCTGGCCGAGCCGGGCCGAGGCCCACAACACGTGTCGTGGGCCTCGGTCCAGGAAACACGGCAGCGGGTGGAAACCGAAGCCGTGTTTGCAGGCGGCAGCTGCCTGCTCTTTCTCCGAGGAGCAGGTGACCAAGGTGGCGTCAAGGTCCAGGACCAGACCGGACACGTCACGACCGCCCGCCGGCGTTGGCGCATGACGTGGCCCGAAGGTCAGCGAGTCTCTCGCTGACCTGGCCGGGACGTCTGCGGGATACGGCCGGAAGAGAGAAGTCCCCTGCCAGGTGTTCGTAAGGGGAGAGTCCTTTCCGGCGTCTGTGTCTCGGACCGATCCAGGTCAGCCGCCCCCCGAAAGGCTCGCCTCCTGCGCGTCGATCAGCTCGTCCCAGTGCTCTCGCGTCCACTCGCAGGCTGCGTCCAGTGGGCCCAGCAGGCCCAGGCCGAGCGGGGTCAGGGCGTACTCGACACGGCGCTCGGTGCCCTCGTACTCCTCCCGTACGACGAAACCATCCCGCTCCAGCCTGCGCAGGGACTGGGTCAGCGACTTGGCCGTGACGCCACGCAGCGGGACCTTGAGCTCCGAGAACCGGCGCGGGCCGTCCTGCAGGCACCGCAGGATCAGCGTGGCCCACTTGTCGCCCAGGCGGAACGGCACCAGCGGGGACGGACAGACGGGATCGAACATCTCGGGGTCCAGCGGCGCCCGTTCGGCCTGCGGCTTCGTCATGATTCACACCGTAGGGCGGTATCCAATCGGAAACCAACCCTCGGCCTACGCTCCCGACCATGGAGACCAAGAGCAGCAGGATCATCGTGTTCGGGTCGGGGGGCCGGGTCGGCCGGGCGGCCGTGGCGGAGGCTGAACGGCGAGGGCACAAGGTGACGGCGGTGCGGCGGGCCGATGGTGAGGTGACGGACCCGGTGGCCGTGGCACGGCTCGCGGCCGGCCACGACGCGGCGATCGTCGCCGTGTACGACCCCGGAGCGCGGCCCGGTGAGTTCTTCCCCGCCGTCGCTCGCGCCCTCGCAGAAGGGCTCCCTGCGGCCGGGGTGAAACGGCTGGTGTCGGTAGGACTGGCGTCCGTACTGCCCACCGCGTCCGGGAACTTGCTGATGGACACCCCCGACTACCCACAAGAGTGGCGGGAGTTCTGCACCGGCCACGGCGCGGGCACCGAGGCTCTGCGCGCGGCCGCGCCCGAGGCACTGGACTGGGTGGTCTTGAGCCCGGCGGGGGACTTCGACCATGAGAGCGCGCCCTCGGGCGCGTACGTGATCGCCCCAGCCGCCGCCGACAGCCGGATCACCCCGGCGGACTTCGCCCGCGCACTGCTGGACGAGGCCGAGCTCCCGACCCTGCACCGGACCCACGCGGGGGTGTCCGCCGCATGACCGGCACGGTCCACGACAACCCGACGCCCTGGATCGCCGACCACATCCGCCGCTTCGAGGAGACCGGAGGCCACCCCCGCCCCGGGGTGGCCGACCTGCTCCTGACCACCCGGGGCCGCAGGTCCGGCCTGCTGCGCCGCACGGCGCTGGCGTACGTCCGGGACGAGGACGCGTACGTCCTGACGGCGTCCAACGCGGGCGCGGACCGCCACCCGGCCTGGTACCTGAACCTGCTGACCACCCCGGAGGTCACACTCCAGGTCGGCGCGGCCACCTTCCCGGCGACTGCCCGGCCGGCCACGGCGGCCGAGTCAGCCCGCCTGTGGCCGACGGTGGTGGCCGCGATGCCTTCGTACGCGGCCTACCGCACCGCGACGGCCCGGGAGATCCCCCTGGTTCTGGTCACCGTGGCGGGGCGAACCAGCTGATGGTCACCCGAACGACCTCCGCCCGTCCGCGCCTGCTCACCGAATGTCTGGACCTGGTCACCACGCCGCTGGTCGACGACGTGGTGGACGGTCAACCGGCCGCCCTTGCCCGGCTCCGGGCCGCCGACGAGGCCCTGCGCGCCCAGCGCGAGGACCGGCACCGGGCCGACGCCCTGACCGAGCTGATCGTCACCATCGTGGAGGACCACGCCGACCGGCCGACCGAACAGACGCCGTAGTCCACCGGAGGCTGCCGTCGTTGCGGTGCATAGGATCATGACGACTGCAGACGACGACGGAGGCGCGACGACCATGGCGGACCAGCGCGTGTACCTCGTTACCGGCGGCGGGACGGGCATCGGTGCCGCCACCGCCAGGCTGCTGCACGAGGCGGGGCACCACGTGGTGATCTCCGGACGCCGCCCCGAACCACTGCGGCTCGTCGCGGAGGAGACCGGAGCCCTCGCCGTCCCCTCCGACATCGGCGACCCCGACGCGGTACGGGCACTCGTCGGCGCGGCCGTCGCCGCACACGGCCGCCTCGACGGGCTCGTCCTCAACGCCGGTATCGGGCGCGGCGGAGCCGTGGGCGACGTGACGCTCGAGGACTGGGACGCAGTCATGCGGGCCAACCTCACCGGCCCGTTCCATCTGCTGCGCGCCGCGCTCCCGCATCTGCTCGACGCCCAGGGCGCGGTGGTCGCGGTCGCCTCGGTGTCCGCCCTGCTGAGCGGCGTGGGCAGTGCCGCCTACGCGACCTCCAAGGCGGCGCTGCTCCAGCTCTGCCGGTCGCTCGCGGTCGACTACGGGGCCAAGGGCCTGCGCGCCAACTCGGTGTGCCCGAGCTGGGTGCGCACCGACATGGCGGACCGCCGGATGAGCCGGTTCGCGGACGAGGCGGGGCTGGGTGAGGGCGGTGTCGACGCGGCGTACGAAGAGGTGACCCGCGTCCTGCCCGCCGGGCGTCCCGGGGAGCCGCGCGAGATCGCCGAGGCCGTCGCCTGGCTGCTCTCGCCCGCCTCCTCGTTCGTCAACGGAGCCGTGCTCACCGTCGACGGCGGCGTGACCGCCCTCGACCCCGGCACGCTCGCCTTCGACTTCCGGATCGAACGGCGAGCACCGCAGGCCTGACGCCTGACGTCTGCTCAGGGGTTCCGTCGAAGCCGTGCCGAAAGGTGGTGCTGCAGGGGCTGACCGACCGCCGCGAGGTCATGGACGAAGTCGAGCGTGTCCTCGTCCGTCACGGTGTAGCGGCGGCGGGTGGCGTTCACCTCCTTGGCCGTGGGAGTGAGAGCCACCTCGTGGGTGGTGAGGTCAACCGTGCCGGCGTCGGCACTGCCGACCAGGATCTCCGCAATGCCGGTGGGCTGGGTGATCAATGCCTCCACACGTCCGTCGGGTTGGAGCCGCCACCAGCCGCTCTCCCGGGCCGACGGCCGCAGCGGGCTGCCGTCCGCGTCGAGCAGCCAGGCGCGCGTCTCGTAGTGGAGGAAAGGCCGCCCGTCGTGGCTGAAGGTGACCTCCTGCGCGTACGTGAACTCCTGGTCGAGCGTGGGATATCCGCCCCGGCCCCGGCCGGCCCAGGTACCCAGCAGCCCGATCACCGGCGCGAGCAGTGCGTGCGGTGCGGGTGCGTCGTCCTGTCGCAGGGCGTCGGGATACGGGGGCTTCTGGCCGGGGTCGTACATGATGCGCGCTCCTGGGTCGAGACCGGTGCCGGATGGCAGCTTAGGAGGAGGCAGCTGCTCATCCGGCAGGGCGCGTGGTTCCGGACGCCGTCTTCCTGATCCGACGCGGACGCGCAGAACACCCGGGCGTAGGCTTCGCTCAGCATGGACGCGACGGGGGGCGGAGCACATGACGGCTGAGACGACACAGAGGTGGGGGTCGACCCTCGATTCGGTCGTGGTGTACGCGCAGGGCGCGGTCTGCCGCCGCCTGGCCCGGGGCAGCGTGCCGCCCGACGGCCGGGTGCGGGTGACGGGTCTGCCCCGCTCGCTGGAGCCGGGCTCGCTGCGGGCCCGTGTCCTGGGCGCCCCCGGAGTGCGCGTCACCGAGGCCCGATTGGAGGTCGAGGCCGAGCCGCTCGCCACGGGCACGCCCGACGAGTTGCGGCGCGACGTCGAGCGGCTGAGGGACGCGTACGCTGCGGCGCAGGGACGCCGGGAACGGCAGCTGAGCCTGATCGAGGAGGTCAGCGCTCTCCACCCGGTCCCACCTGCCCGTCGGCGTGAGGACCCGCACCGCCGTACCCCGGTCGACGCGTGGCTGGAACTCGCCGACTTCGTCGACGAGCGGCTGACGGGACTGCACACCCGCCTCGTCGAGCTGGAGGAGGCGCTGCGCACCGTCGAACACGAGCTCACCGTCGCCGCCGACCGGCTCGCCCGCGCCTCCACCGACGCACCGCCGGCGCATGTGGAGACCACGGTCGGCGCGGTCCTGACCCTCGACGGCGCCGGTGACGCGGAGGTGGAGCTGGAATACGGGGTGCCGGGCGCCGTCTGGGTACCCGCCTACCGTCTGACTCACCGTCAGGGTGACGGCAGCGGCCGTCTGGTGCTGCGTGCCTCGGTCGCCCAGCGGACCGGCGAGGACTGGACCGGCGTGCGTATCGCCCTGGCCACCGCCGATCTTCGGCGCCGCACCGACCTGCCGAGGCTCCGCTCGGTCCGCATCGGACGCAGTCAGCCCGCCCCCGCACCTTCCGGCTGGCGCGAGCCCCCGGCCGGGCTCGTCGACCTGTTCTCCGGGTACGACGCGGCAGGCCCTCGCCCTGCCCCGACCGCCGGACCCGGACCCGCGGCCGTCGGGGCCGGCTCCGCGCCCGGTGCCGTACCGCCACCGCCCCCTCCCCCGCCTGCCCAACAGGGTTACGGCGGGCCGCCCTCGGCGCTCCCGGTGCCCGGCGGCGCGTACGGATCATCCCCGGACGCCTTCGGCGGCGGGGTGCCCGACCTCCCGCAGCCGGCCCGGTCGCGACCGGCCGGCAGGCCGGGTGCCGGCGGCAGGTCCTTCGCGGGTGCCCCCGCCCCCATGGCGCCCGCGGCTCCTGGCCGGGCTGCGCCGCCACCCCCTCCGGCACCGGTAGCCGGTCCGCCGCAGCCGACCGGCGCCGAGCTCGACTACGCCGCCCTTGCCCTGTGCGGCCCCGACGAGCAGGGCGGTCGCAGAGGCCGGCTGTTTCCCGACTCCCCCTTCGACCCGGTGGCGGCCGAGTACCGCCGCCGCGCCGAAGCGGTGGCCGCGCTGCCGCTGCCAGGACACGCCGTGCGGCCCCGCGAGTCGGCGGGTTCCTTCGACCACCGCTTCGATGCCGCCGCCCGCGCCGACATACCGTCGGACGGGACCTGGCACACCGTCACCGTCGGCGAGATCCCGGTCGGCCTGCGCACCGAGTACCTCTGCGTGCCGTCCGTGGAGCAGACCGTGTACGCGACGTTGGTGCTCTCCAACGCCACCGACCAGGCACTGCTGGCCGGCCCGGTGGAGGTCACCGTCGACGACGACTTCCTGCTGACCGCCGCACTGCCCACGCTCGCCCCCGGCGGTGTCCGCCGGGTGGGGCTCGGGCCGGCCGAGGGCATCCGGGTCACCCGCCGTACGAACCTGCACGAGTCGACCTCGGGCCTGCGCAACAACACCACGGTGCTCGACCACCGCGTCCACGTGGAGCTGGCCAACCGGCTCGCGAGGCCCGTCGCCGTCGAAGTCCGCGAGCGGGTGCCGGTCACCTCCGAACCGGAGGTCCGGATCGAGGAACGGGCCGACTGGACGGCACCTGAGGAAGGCACGGGGCCCGATCGCCATGCGCCGGGCACCCGCGTCTGGCGACTGGAGCTGCCCGCAGGCGCCACTGCCGCCCTCGACGGCGGCTACGAGATCCGCATCCCGACCGGCAAGGCCCTGGTCGGCGGCAACCGCAGGAGCTGACACCCGCCATGTCCACGCCCCCGAAGCCGATCGCCCTCCCCGTCACCGCCGTCACATGCCTCGAGGACCGCGCCCACGTCGAGCGAACCGTCTTGCTCGACCTGAAGGCCGGGGTCCAGCGGCTGCGTCTCGGACCGGTCAGTGCGCTGGCCGTCGACCGGACCCTCCATGCCGAGCTGAGCGCCGATCACCCTGCCACCGTGCTCGACGTGCGGATCGTCCGCAGCTGGACGCCGCGCGGGCCGCTGCCGTCCGCCGACGACGACTCCGCCCTGCGCCACCGCGTGCACGCCCTCGAAGAGGAGCGGCTGCGCCTGGAGCAGCGACGCGACCGGCTGCATGCCCGCCTTGACGTGCTCGGGCGCCTCGCCGCCGATCTGCTGCGGGAGATCGGCGAAGGTGCCGGCTCCGGGGAGAGCGAACGGTCTCGCTGGGCCCGCGAACTGGACCGGGCGGACGACGAGCGCGACGCCCACGGCGAGCAACTCCGCACCGTGGAAGCCCGCCTGGCCGCCCTTGCCACCGAACTCGGGGCAGGCAGGCGGGCCATGCATCTCGCCGAGGAAGAGCCCGCCGAGCTGGTCGGCCATGTCGAGTTGACCGTGGAGGCCGCGGTCGCCGGGCCGGTCGGGCTGCGCCTGAGCCACCTCACCCCGTGCGCGCTGTGGCGGCCCGCCTACCGGGCCGTGCTCGACGGGGACTCCCTGACGCTGGAGACCGACGCCATGGTCTGGCAGCGCACCGGTGAGGACTGGTCGGACGTACGGCTGACCTTGTCGACGGCCCGCTCGGCGCTGGCCACCGACCCGCCACGGCTGGGCGAGGACCGGCTGACGCTGAAGGACCGCTCCGCGGCGGAGCGCCGCACGGTCGACGTCGAGCTGCGCGAGGAGGAGATCGGGGCCCTCGGCCCGGCCCCGGTGCTCGGCCTGCCCGGGGTGGACGACGGCGGCGAGGCGCGGGTGTTGAGATCCCCCGCGCCGGTCTCGGTGCCCGGTGACGGCCGTGCCCACCGCGTGCCGCTCTCCGCGTTCACCACGGCCGCGCGCAGTGAGTACGCCTGCTCACCGGAGCTGTCCCCCCTGGTCACCCAAGTGGTGCGGTTCGACAACCTGTCCGGCCACGCGCTGCTCGCCGGGCCCGTGGACCTGGTCCGCGGCAGCGGATTCAGCGGCCGCGGCACGCTGGACTTCACAGCCCCCGGCGCGCCCGTTGAGCTGGCCTTCGGCAGCTGCGACGACCACAGGGTGGTCCGGCATGCCGAGGAGTCCCGCGACGTGGCCGGAATCGCTCAGCGGACCGTGGTCACCCGCACGGTCCGGCTGCACCTGTCCCGGTTCTCCGCCCCCGGGGAGCACGGCGAGCGGGTGGTCGTCCTTCGGGAGCGGATCCCGGTCTCCGAGGTCTCGGCTGTGGAGATACGCCTGCACAAGGATTCATGCTCCCCGGCGCCCGACGTGGTCGACGCCGAGGGCATCGCCCGCTGGGACGTCACCCTCCCGCCCGGCGGCCGCCGCACGGTCACCCTGGTCTACGAGCTGTCGGCGAGCGCCAAAGTCACCGGGCTCTGAGCCCCGTGGGCCGCCGCACACCTGCTGGTGCCCGCCTGATCCGGGCTCCTGCCCCCAGCCGGGTCCGGGTCGGGTAGCGGCAGGTGGTGACCAGCCCCGCGGGTGCGCGGAGCAGAGGGTCTCGCTGCCGCCGTCCTGCACAACCACGCGGCCGGGCCCCCGCCATGCGGTCGCTGATCGCCTACGACGGCTGACGAACGGTCTGGATTCGCGCGGTCGCGGTCGCCACAGCCACCGGCCTGCCATCAGGTCCGATGAGCTCACCGGCGAGAAAGCACACGTCCTTGCCGCGCTGCACGACGCGCCCCCGCCCCACAAGCCGTCCGGGGCGGGCGGGACGCAGGAACTGAACATGCAGATCGAGAGTCGGCGCGAACTGGTTCTCCGGCAACGTCGCGACCAGCGCCGGGCCCAAGGTGTCGTCGAGCATCGCAGCCAAGAACCCGCCCTGGATCACGCCCACAGGGTTCACGAACTGATCGCCCGCCTCGAACGCCACCTCGATAGTGCCCTGCTCCGGATCCACCCCGACCAACTCCCATCCCAGAAGCACCGCAGCAGGCGGCGGCGGAACCCGCCCCTCCAGTACGTCCCAGAACAGCCCACGCCTTTGCACATCCATGTCCATGAGCCACATTGAACAGGCACCCACCGACAGCCTGGACAAGCCAGGTCTACGTCCACCCGCCAACGTCGTACGCCATGTCCCGGACCGGCGCTGCACGGTGCTGATCCTGCGGCAGTCAGGGGCGTTCCTGTCGCGGCTGTGGGCGGCGGCGCCCACCTCAACTCCCGCCCACCTGGACCGAGTTGCGCCCGCGCAGAAGCCTCGGCCCCGACCGGTGATCACCATCGGCACTGCACTTGTCGAGCAGGTTCCCGAGCGCGGTGGCAAGCGCGGCGTTCACCGCATTCATCGCCTCCGGCCGGTTCAACGCGAGGGTGCCGATGTGTGTTCGCGTCGCTCGAACAGCACCGCCGAGCTCTGGACGGACGACCCCCTCACCACTCCTCCTCAGACCCCGGCTTCGCCGGCGATCCGGCAGGCCTTGTCCACGAGCGCATCGATACGTTCCACGGTGGGCGTTCCTGTCGTGCGCGCGGCCTTCGAGGCGTTGTACAACCCGATGTTCGCCTCGAAGGCCATGCCGCCGACCGACGCGGTGTTGACGACCGCCCCGCCGTGCTCGCCCGTCCAGGCCCGCGCGGCCAGACCCGTCCACAGGACGGGAGCCCACAGGTTCACGTCGAAGGTCTTGGCGAACCGCCCGTGGTCCTGGTCGAGGACCGGCCCGAAGGCCGGGTTGGTCCCCGCGTTGTTGACGAGGATGTCCAGGCTTCCGAAGCGCTCGAGCGTCAGGTCCACACAGCGCTGAGCCGCCTCTTCGTCGACCGCGTGCGCACCGACCCCCAGCGCTGAGCCGCTCACCCGGGCCGCGGCTGCGTCCGACGCCTCCTGGGACCGGGAGGTGAGCACGACGTTTGCACCGGCCGAGGCAATGGCCTGGGCGATCGCCAGCCCGATCCCGCGCGAGGCTCCGGTGACGACGGCGGTGCGACCGGTGAGATCGAGTCCTGCCATCTCAGCTCACCGCTGCCGTGGCCGCGTCGCGGTACTGGCGCAGTTCCTGTTTGGCGATGGCCCTCTTGTGGACCTCGTCGGGACCGTCCGCCAGCCGCAACGTCCGCAGACCCGCATACATCATCGCCAACGGGAAGTCGTCGGTCACTCCTGCGCCCCCGTGCACCTGGATCGCACGGTCGACGATCTTCAACGCGATGTTCGGGGCGGCCACCTTGATGGCCGCGATCTCGGTGCGCGCTTCCTTGTTGCCGACCGTGTCCATCAGATACGCGGCCTTGAGCGTGAGCAGGCGGATCATCTCGATGTCGATACGTGCTTCCGCTATCCAGTCCTGGACATTGGACCGTTCGGCAACCGGACTACCGAATGTCACCCGTGACTGCGCGCGCCGGCACATCAGCTCCAGCGCCCGCTCGGCCGCGCCGATCGCCCGCATGCAGTGGTGGATACGACCGGGCCCGAGCCGGGCCTGGCTGATCGCGAAACCCTCACCCTCGCCCTTGAGTACGTCCTTGGCCGGCACCCGTACATCGGTGAAGTCGATTTCGGCGTGTCCCTCACGGTCCTGGTAGCCGAACACCGGCAGTCCGCGGATCACCGTGATCCCGGGGGCGTCGATCGGCACGACCATCATCGACTGCTGCCTGTGCGGGGCAGCGGTGGGATCCGTCTTCCCCATGACGATGAGCACCTTGCAGTTGCGGTGCAGGGCATTGGACGCGAACCACTTGCGGCCGTTGAGCACGTACTCGTCACCGTCGCGCTCCATCCGAAGCTCGATGTTGGTGGCGTCCGAACTGGCGACACGCGGCTCGGTCATCGCGAAGGCCGAGGCCATCGTCCCGTCGAGCAGGGGCTTGAGATACCTCTCCTTGTGCTCGTCGCTGCCGAACAGTGTGAGCACTTCCATGTTGCCGGTGTCAGGAGCATTGCAGTTGCACGCCTCGGAGGCGATATGACTGCGCCCCATGATCTCCGCCAGCGGCGCGTACTCGAGATTCGTCAGCCCCGGGCCCCACTCGGCGTGCGGGTGGAAGAGGTTCCACAGCCCGCGCCTCCGCGCCTCCGCCTTGAGTTCCTCGAGGATCGGCGGTTGGAAGTGCGGGTCACCCGACGCGCACATCTGCTCGTGGTACACCGCCTCAGCGGGGTAGATGTGCGAATCCATGAATTCGAGCAGATCCGCCTGGTACTTCTTGGCGCGGTCCGACGTCTCGAACAGGGACATCTGAACTCCTGACAGGTAGGGAGGGAAAATTCGGTGAGCGCTTGTCGAGGTGACGGGCCACGCCTTCCACGAAATCGGCCCCGCGGAAGGCCTGGAGCATGACGCCTTCCGCGCGGGTCACGGAATCGGCGTAGGTGCCGTCCGCGTCGCCCTGCAGTCGGCTCTTGATGGTGGCCATGGATGCCGGGGAGCAGCGCGTCGCCAGATCGGCGGCGTACGCGACGGCGGCGTCGACGACACTGCCGGTGGGGACCAGGTGGTCGAGGAGTCCGATACGCCTTTGTGCAACGTTCACAGCGAACCCTCTCCGTGGCCGAGAGTGCGGTGCCAGGGCACGGCCCCGAGATGGTGAGGCCGTGAGCGTCGTCCACCTGTATAATTGAATCCGACGTCAAGTTCAAGTATCCGGGGCGCGACGACGCGCGGAGAAGGCCCCCTGGTCCACCCCCAGTACGAGCGGCTCACCGAACGGATCGGCAGGGCTCGGGCCTACGGAAAACAGAAGAGGGTCAACGCCTTCGTCGAACGCGAAGGACGGCCACTTGGTCATGGGCGCCGGGCCGCGCGCCGTGCACCGATCGCGCACCGGCTCCACGCCTGCGACCTCGCCCGCCGGCTCCGTCGTCACAACTGGTGAAGTTCACCGGCTTCGCCGGAGCCTCGATGAGGGCTGCGGCCACGTGCCGTTCCCAGCCCCGCCGGTCAGCTCGCCCAGCCACCGGCGCGCGAAGGCCACACCCGCGGAGGAGCGGGTGAGGCGAGGTGAGGAGACGGGCAAAAGGGACCCGGCGGCACCACCCGAGTCAGGTCGTCGAGCGTGAAGGCTCACGCAAGCCGGTCTTCGCCGCCAATGCCGGGGCCAGGGTCGCGAACATTCGCCGGCGGCGGGGCTCCGTCCCGGCCGGGCTCTCTTGCCGGATCATCAGTGGCCGGGGAACCGCAGGGCGTTCGCCCAGAGCCGGGTGACTGTGGAGACAAGCTCCTCGAAGTCCACCGGCGCACCTTCTTCTTGCCCTTCGCCGCGCACGAAGGCGCTGTAGGCCATGACGCTGACCATGCCCGACAGCGCACGGGAGGCCATCAGCGGATCGACCTCACGGTCTGCGACACCCCGCGCCTGCAGGTCGGCGATGCCGCGGGCGTTGCGGTGGATGAACGCATCCGCGCGCCGGCTTCGGAACTTACGGAACTCCGGCTCCACTTGGGCGACCTGCTCAAGCAGTGCCATCAGCTTCGCGTTCCGTTTATAGGCCTCGAGATACGCGCGATTGCTCGCCTCGAGTACCGCATACGGATCGTCGGTACCCTGCACCCGGCCCATGCCGGGGTGCATCATGTCCTCCTGCGCCTCCAGCAGGACGGCGGAGAGCACCTCTTCCTTGTTGGCGAAGTAGGTGTAAAAGGATCCCGCCGCACATTGGGCCTCTTTGGCGATGTCGGCCAGGCGGGTGTCGAGGTAGCCGTCCCGCTCGAACACCTTCCGCGCGGCCTTCACCAAAGCGGCGCGTGTCCGCGCTCCACGCTTCGTCGTCGGAGGCTCGCGAAGTGGCGAGAGGGGCGCCATGGGAGGTGCCTTCTCGCTGTCCTCGGGCGCGGTGGTGTCCATCCCCCGAAGTGTACTTGAATCTGACGCCATCATCACAAATGGGGGTTCGCGGGCTCGGGGGAACTCCGGAGCCGGTTCCCGACCCGTCCCGTGGAGCAACCGAGGCGACCGGAGTCCAGGCGCCTGACCACGTGAGGATGCAGCGCCGTGGCCGTCCGCACCGTGGACGGTGACCGAGGCGTACCCCTACGGCGCGCGCCCGTTGCACCGGCGGGCGTCACGAGGGGTTCATTGACATCGGCCCGGCCGCCGAGAGAGTTGATGGTGATCGGCACCCTTGAACTCCACGACGGTTGCGGGGTCCTCCTCCAGGCGGGAATTGCTCTTGTGCACGATGAGTTTGCCGCGAACGGCGCGGACGGCGCCTCGGGACGGTCGGCGTCATGCTTGGCCAACTCCTGCATGTGCTGCAGCCATTCGCGCAGCACCGACTGCAACCGCGTATCGAGCGCGGGGAAGGAACCCGCAATGCCCGAGGCAGACGGGGCCATGACCGACTCCGATCGGACGCGATGAACATCGGCAACGCGACGACGGGCAGACGAAGCCGGTCCTGCAGGACGGGGCGCAGGCTCATGAGCAACTCACCATGCTTCGCTACTTCTGAGCCCGGCACATGTCGTCCGTCGGCGGATGTTCAGTGCCGCGGGCGGGTACGTCGCCGAGCGCGGGGTCGCGGGTCAGCGCCGTACGGTCGATGGAACGCTTGAGGATCTTCCCGCTCGGGCCCTTGGGCAGCGCGTCGACGAACCGGATGATGCGCGGGACCTTGTAGGCGGACAGTCGCTCTCGGGTCCAGCTCGACACCTCAGCGGCACCGAGCTCCGAACCGGGCCGGGCGGCGACGAGCGCGGCGACCTCCTCGCCGTAGTGGTCGTCGGGAACGCCGATCACGGCCGCCTCGATGATGTCCGGGTGCTCGTAGAGAACTTCCTCGACCTCACCGGGGTAGACGTTGTAGCCGCCACGGATGATCAAGTCCTTGATCCGGTCGACGATGCGCAGGTCGCCGTCCGTGTCGGTATCGCCCAGGTCGCCGGTCCGGAACCAGCCGTCGGGCGAGATCACCGCGGCGGTGTCCTCGGGGCGGTTCCAGTAGCCACGCATCACCGTGGGTCCCTTGATGTGGACCTCGCCGACGGTGCCCGGCGGGCACTCGTTGCCGTCGATGTCACGAACCTGGACCTGCAGCCGTGGGACCGCCCGGCCGGTGTACCCGGTCTTGCCGCCGCGGTCGATGTCGTTGAAGGTGCCGAACGCGGTGGTCTCGGTGAGCCCATAGCCTTCGAGGATGTACAGCCGAACCGGGCCTCGAAGGCCCGGGCGATCTCCCCCGGGAGCGACGCGCCGCCGGAGACGGCGACGCGGAGTCGGGCGAAGTCCGCCGGATCGGCGTCACCCGCCGCGTGCAGCATCGCGTTCCACATGGTCGGTACGCCGGCCATGATGGTGAGCCGGTCGCGGCGCAGCATCTCCAGCATCGACGCCGGGTCGAATCGGGCCAGCAACGACATCGAGCCGCCCACGGTCAGGGTCGCCATCATGACCGATGCCTGGCCGAACACGTGGAACAGCGGAAGTCCGGTGCCGGTACGGTCGGCGTCCGATCCGCTGCTGCACTCGGCGCCGATCTCCCCTGCGGACAACAGGTTCCCGACCGTGAGCTGGGCACCCTTCGGCCGCCCTGTCGTACCCGAGGTGTACAGGATGGCCGCGGTCTCATCGCGGTCCCGGTCGTCGACGGGGGCGGCGACGCCATCGTCACGAACCGCATACGGCAGCTCATCCGGGAACGATGCGGCCGGCGGCGGGACTGGAAGAAGGGTGCGTGCGTCCGTCCGCTTGGGCGGGCAGAGGTGGTACCGAAGTACATGAGCACCGCACCGGGCGGGCGCGAGCACTGCCGCTCGGCCCGCGGGCGGTGTCGATCCCGGGCATGACCGGTCCCCCGTCGATCGGTCGACCGGTCAGGCGGTGATCCTGAAGCGTTCGGCGAGTTGGCGGCGGGTGTCGGCGGCACCGGTGTGAAGCACGCCCCCGATTCCGATCCGCGCCGCTCCGTCGAGGTTCTGCCGCAGGTCGTCGATCATGACTGCCTCTTCGGGGGAGACGCCGAGTCGTTCACATGCGATCGCGTAAATCCGCCGGGAAGGCTTGCGGATCCCGACCTCGGCGGAGATGACGACCGCGTCGGCCACAGTGGCGAGGTCGACGCCGTCGTAGGTTCCGGTCCCGAAAGAATTCGACACCAGCGCAACGGGATACCCGGCGGCGCGGAGATCACCGAGCAGGGCGAGCATGTCCTGGTCGATCGACATTCCGGCTTGCATCCGGGCCGTGAGCCCCTCGGCGGGTACGTCGGCGCCGTGGGCACGGAGACGTTCGGCGAATCCTCGCTCGAAGGCTTCGGCGTCGATGCGGCCGCATTCGTGGTCGGCCAGGAGGGTGCGTGACGGCTGATCCCGGCTGAGGAGGTCCAGCGGCAGGCGCGGGTCGCCACCGAGTGAGGCGCCGAAGTCGGTGAACGCCCGCAACACACTGGAGGTGATGACCCCGCCGAAGTCCACGAGGACGGCGGTTCGGGCCTTTTCCACCACGCTCGACACAGTATTCACGCCCTCCCTCGCGGCCGGCTTCCCGCCGGCCCATGCGACCGCGACCGGCTTCCGACCGGCCGCGGCGACGACAGCCCTGGTCCGCCGATTCTCATGAGGACCGAACGACCTCGAACAGCCCGGCTGCGCCCATTCCGCCGCCGACACACATCGAGATCACTACATATCGGACACCACGGCGCTTGCCCTCGATCAGGGCGTGCCCCACCAGGCGGGCACCGGTCATCCCGTACGGATGGCCGACCGAGATTCCGCCGCCGTTGACGTTGAACCGCTCCGGGTCGATGTTCAGTTCGTCACGGCAGTACAGCGCTTGGGAGGCGAACGCCTCGTTGAGTTCCCACAGGCCGATGTCGTCGATGGTCAGATCGTGCTGCTTCAGCAGCTTCGGAATGGCGAACACCGGACCGATCCCCATCTCGTCCGGCCCGCAACCGGCAACGGCCATACCCCGGTATACGCCCAGCGGCTCCAGTCCGCGGCGTTCGGCTTCCTTCGACTCCATCAACACCGACACCGAAGCCCCGTCCGACAATTGCGAGGAGTTGCCCGCCGTCACGCTGGAATGCGCGGTCACCTGACCGTCCGGCAGCACCGGCGCCAACCCGGCCAGACCCTCGAGTGTGGTCGACGCGCGGTTGCCCTCGTCCCGGGTCAGGGTCACGGCCTCGTCCCGCACCTCCCCGGACTGCTTGTCCAGGACCTTCTTGAAGCTGGCGAGCGCGACGATCTCCTGGTCGAACCGCCCGGCCTCTTGCGCCGCCGCGGTGCGCTGCTGTGACACCAGCGCGAACTCGTCCTGTCGTTCCCGGCTCACGCCGTAGCGTTCGGCGACGATCTCCGCCGTCTGCAACATCGGCATGTAGACACTCGTGTGCTCGACCAGCCAGGGATCCGTCATGCGGTGGGTGTTCATGTGCTCGTTCTGCACCAGGGAGATCGACTCGACACCGCCGCCGACAGCGACCTGCATGCCGTCGCCGACGATCTGCTTGGCGGCCGTCGCAATCGCCATCAGGCCCGACGAGCACTGCCGGTCGATCGTCATCCCCGCCACGGAGTCCGGAAGTCCGGCACGCAGAGCGGCCTGCCGGGCGACGTTGCCACCGGACGACCCCTGCTGCATGGCGCAGCCCAAGATCACATCTTCGACCTCGCCCCCCTCGAGCCCGGCGCGCTGCACCGCGTGCGAGAGGGCATGGGCGGCAAGTTCCTGCGCCTGGGTGTCGTTGAACGCACCGCGGTACGCCTTCCCGATCGGCGTCCGTGCCGTCGAAACGATGACTGCTTCCCTCATGTCGCCTCACTGCTTCCTGTCGGTCCGGTTCGTCCGGGCGTTTCCGGGCTGGAATCCCGAGCTCCGTGAGCCGGAGTCGATACCGGTCGGGGCGCGATGCCGGTCGGCCGGGCTCGATACCGACCGGCGGTGTCGAACGCCCACCGGAGCGCTGTGAGCAGTCAGTGACCGTCCCCTCCGTTGCCGATCACGTGCGTCACGGCCGCAGGGTGACGGGAGCCGACCTCCCGAATCGTTTATAGTTGAATTCGACGTCAAGTTCAACAGGCGGGAGAGGGCGGGGCGGGGCCGCCGTTGCAGAAAGCGCGTGTTCTCGCCCTTGACAATCCCCACCCGCAATTTAAGCTGACCGACCAGTCGGTATGAAGAGGCGGATCGTGACCGAGCTGAGGATCTCCACCGCTGCGGGCGTGTTCGACGCAAACATGGCGGGTCCACCCGAGGGCCGCCCGGTGCTGCTGCTCCACGGCTTCCCGCAGACTCGGCTGGTGTGGCAACGGCAGATCGCGGAGTTGGCCGCACACGGCTACCGGGTGGTCGCACCCGACCAGCGTGGGTACTCTCCCGGGGCACGCCCCGAACGGCCCGCGGACTACCGCATGAACGTCCTGGTCGACGATGTGGTCGCGATCACGGAAGAACTGGGCTGGGGGTCGTACGACCTGGTCGGCCATGACTGGGGAGGCGCGGTGGCGTGGTGGACCGCCGATGCCCACCCCGATCGCGTACGCACCCTGACAGTTGTCTCGACCCCGCACCCCGGTGCTCTGGCGACCACCCTGCGCACCGACAAGGACCAGCGCGAACGATCGCAGTACATGATCGCCTGGCGCGAAACGCCCGCGACCGAAGAGCGCATGCTCGCAGGCGATGCCGAGGCGCTTCGCGCCACTTACGCCGGAAAGATCCCGCAGGCCAGTGCTGATGCCTACGCGCGGCACCTGTCCCAGCCGGGTGCTCTCACCGCGGCGCTGAACTGGTACCGCGCCGGCCGCCCCGACGGTGCGATCGGCGTCATCGAGGTGCCCACGCTGTATGTCTGGAGCACGCGGGACAGCGCGTTCGGCCCGGCGGCCGCGCGGGAGACCGGGCAGTGGGTCAACGGACCGTACCGGTTCGAGACCCTCCAGGGCATCAGCCACTGGGTCCCCGAGGAGGCGCCCGAGACGCTGAACCGCCTGCTGCTCGAACATCTGCGAGCGCACCGCGAGCCCGGAACCACAGCCAGTACCCCCTCTGTCGACTCTCAGAAGAGGACTCCATGAAAACAGCGCGAGCAGCCTGGCGCCGACTCGAGCCCGTACACGGCATGATCTACTTCGCCCCCGAGGCAAGGCGACGGTACGCGGACCTCGGACTGGGCGGACGCGCCGGGTACTTCGCCTCCCGGAGCGCCGCCTTCGGCCGAGCATCCGCTGAGCTGGTCATCTCGACCTTCTACAACTTCAACCCCGGTCTCGTACGGAAAGCGGTCGACGGGGTCTGGGACTCGGCGACGCCGCAGCAGGTACTGGACGCACGGCACGCCGCCGCGAGCGAGGCCCTGCGACGGGCCGGCATCCACGAACTCCCATCTTTGGACGAGGTCCTGACGCTGACCCGCAGGGCCGCCGACGCCGCCTGCGAACACGCGCAGGGCCGCCCGCTGTTCGCCGCGCATGCCGCGCTGCCCTGGCCGGAGGAACCGGTACTGCAGCTGTGGCACGCGCAGACGCTGCTCCGGGAGTTCCGTGGAGACGGCCATGTCGCGTGCTTGCTGAGCGAGGGCGTGGGGGGCTTGGAGGCCCTGGTGCTGCACGCCGCCACCGGTGACGTTCCCGTCGACTTCCTCAAGGGAAGCCGCGCATGGCCCGAGGAGAAGTGGGCCGACACCGAGGAGCGCCTGCGCACGCGAGGTCTCCTCGACGGCGACTCCCTGAGCCCGGAAGGCGTACGTCTGCGCCGGCACATCGAGGACCGCACCGACCGCCTGGCCCTTCCCGCCTACGCTGCCCTGGGTGACGCCGACTGCGAACGTCTCGCCGAACTCGCGAGCCCCTTCGGCCGCGCCGTCGTCGAAGCCGGCCTCCTCGAACTCGGCTGACCTCCGCCCTCACCCGGCACGGAGATCATCAGCGCCGGTTCAGCTGTCCGACGACGCCGAGGAGTCCCCTGTGACCAGGGCCCGAGCGGGTGCGGCAGACGACCGGGACGGGACGCAGGTTCTGCCCCGCAAGGCCCGGTCCGGCTCACCCATCCCATCCGGAACGAGGATGCGGCCGGGCGCTCCATGGCTCGCCGGCGCACTACCCGAGGTAGCTGAGCCGCACCTGACGGTCCGGGTTGTCGCGGTTGGTGTGCGCCAATCTCCGTAAGGACAACCCCGATCGTAGAGACCGCTTCACGGCCGGAAACCGGTGGTGTCCGCCCGTCGACCGCAGCGGGACATCAGCCGGAATCTCTCATGTCCATGAGGTCGGTGTGCCCGGAGCGAACCAGCGCGAGAACCGTCTGGCCCGGGATGCGCGTCCTGTTCTACGGTGCCATAAGCCGCGATGACGGGGAGGGTCCGTGGAGGAGCCCAGGACGGCGTTGGCCGAGCGGATGGCCGAGCAGCGGGCGGGGGTTGGGGATCGGCGGGCGCTGGTCGGTGAGATGCGGCGCTCGGTCCTTCTGGTGCCGACGGCCGACGGTGGTCTGTGGTCGGCGCGTTCGGGCGGCGTGCGGTGGATCTGCGGGTTCACCGACGAGGCCGCACTGGCCCGGTTCGCCCTCCACCACGGGCCGGGTGACCGGCCGATGGACTACGCGGCGCTGCTGGGCGCGCGCATCGTCGACGAGATCGTGCCCTCTCTGGACGAGCCCGCCGGCCTCGCCGTCGACATCGCCACCGAGGACGGGTCGATGTTCTTCCCGCCGGTCGTCGGCATCGTTCCGGACGCCGTCGCCGTCGACTCCGGTGAGGCAGAAGAGGGGCGGCGCGGCCATGGGCGGTGACGGAGCGGATCTGAACTTCGACAAGGCGTCTGTCACGAGGTTCACCAAGGGCGTGGGCGCGACCATCGACCAGCTCGGTGAACTCGGGGGCGCCACCGGTTCGGTGATGGGCAAGGGCTTCTCGGAGCTGTCGATGACCGGGATGGAGGCTGGTCACCACGGCTTCTCGGTCGAGTTCGAGGACTTCTGCGAGCGCTGGGAGTGGGGTGTGCGTGCCCTGGTGAGCGACGCCGGCGCGATCGCGAACCGCCTCGGCCTGGCGGCGGGCACCCAGTGGGAGCACGACCAGTACGTCGAGGGTGCACTGAAGGTGGGCGTCAACTCCGTGATGGGCGGCAACCCGCACGCCACTGAGGAGGAGATCACCCAGCAGGACTGGGGCGACGTGTTCACACCGGACTACCTGAACCCGGACTGGAGCGCCGAGTCGTGGGACAAGGCCGGTCAGGAGATGGAGCAGACGTGGAAGGACACCGGCCGCACCGTCCTCACCGAGGGCCAGGGCGGCCGGCAGTCGGAGATTCTCAACGACGCGCTCGGCATATCGGACGACCAGTGGAACCAGGCGCTGGACGACACCTTCGGCCCGTCGCCGGAGGAGCGCGCCCAGCAGGCGCAGCAGCAGGGTGAGTCCGGGGGGAACTGACCGTGGGTTTCGGCGACTTCATCAGTGACATCACGCCCGACTCGGTCGAGGACGCGGTCGAGGACGGCGTCGAGTGGGTCGGCAACCGGGTCGAGGACGCCGGGAACTGGACTGCCGACCGGCTGGACGACGTCGGCTGGGAGTCCGGTGCGGACTGGGTGCGCGAGCAGTCCCGTTCGGTCGCCAACCGGATGGGCGCCGAGGTCGACGAGATGGACCTCGGCCAGACCGAGGACCAGACCAAGCTGGTCTACGGGAGCCCGGACAAGATCCGTTCCACCGCCAAGAAACTCCGCGCCTTCCAGAATTCCTTCGACGACGCGGGCCAGGGGCTCAAGGGGCTCGACTCCTCCCGGCTCAAGGGCGAGGTGGCCGAGGCGCTGCGGGCCGCCGTGCGCACCCAGCCGCCCAAGTGGTTCACCGGTGCCGACGCCTGCGAGAAGGCGGCCTCCGCGCTGGAAGCGTTCGCCGGCACCGTGGTATGGGCGCAGAACCAGGCGCAGACGGCGATCGACATGTGGAAGGAGGGCGTCAAGGCCTCCCAGGACGCGGCCGACGCGCATCGCAAGAGGATCCACGACTACAACAGCGCGGTCGACCGCTACAACGCCCAGCCGGCCGACCAGCGCAACCCGTCCACGCTCCCGCCCTGCCCCGCGCCGACATTCGCCGATCCCGGCAAGAAACTGATGGAGGACGCGCAGGACATCCTCGCCCAGGCCCGCACGCAGCGGAACACGGCCGCGGAGACCGCGCGCACCGCGGTCGCCGCCGCCCGCGACAAGGCCCCGGAGAAGCCGTCGTACGCCGAGCAGTTGGGCGACGGGCTCCAGGAACTGCAGATCATGGGGGACCACGTCGGCGGCGGCATCATCAAGGGCACCGCGGGGCTGGTGAACTTCGTCCGCCAGGTCAACCCCCTGGATCCGTACAACATCACGCACCCGGCCGAGTACGCCACATCCCTCAACAGCCTCGCCGCAGGGCTGGTGGTCGCCGCCAACGACCCTGTCGGCACCGGCAAGCAGATGATCAGCGACTTCATGAAGGACCCGTACGAGGGCTTCGGACGTCTGCTGCCCGACGCCGCGCTGACCGTGGCCACGGGCGGAGGCGGCGCCGCGGTGAAGGGCGTGCGCATCGCCGCGGACATGGCCGACGCCGCGAAGGCGCGCAAGCTGGTCGACAACGCCCCGGACGGCACCCACAACCGCCCCGACGCGACTCGCACCGTCGTCGGCACCGACCCGGTGGACCTCGCCTCCGGCCGGATGTTCCTGCCGCAGACCGACCTCGTACTGCCCGGTACGCTTCCGCTGGTCTTCACCCGCCGTACCGAGTCGGGCTGCACGGCCGGCCGGTTCCTCGGCCCGTCCTGGACGTCCACCGTCGACGAGCGTCTGGAGATCGACGCGGTCGGCATCGTCCACGTCACCGCCGAAGGGCTCCTGATCCCGTATCCGCACCCGGTCCCCGGCGCGCCCAGCCGGCCGGAGACGGGCAGGGCCCGCACCCTGCTGGCCCGCGACGCCGACGGCGACTACACGGTCACCGACCCCGACACGGGCCTCACCCGCCACTTCACCGCCCCGTCCGGCAGCGAGCCGGGCGGCGACGGCATCGCCTGGCTGGAGCGGACCGAGGACCGCCACGGCAACTCGTGGGCCGTAGAGCGCACCGAGGACGGCGTCCCGCTCGCCCTGACCTGTTCGGCGGGCCGACTGGTCACCATCGCCGTGAGGGACGGCCTGGTCACCGGCCTGTCGTTGGCCGGCGCGGGTGAGGGCGGAGCGGACCTGCCGCTGATGTCCTACGGCTACCAGGACGGCGACCTCACCACCGTCACCAGGCCCTCCGGCGCCGTCACCACCTTCGTCTACGACGACCGCCGTCGCGTCATCGCCTGGATCGACTCCAACGCAAGCCGCTACGACTACGTCTACGACGACCGCGACCGCGTCGTGGCCGAGGGCGGCGAGGCCGGCCACGTCCAGATCACCCTGGCGTACACCGACCCCGACCCTGACACCGGCCACCGCACCACCACGCTCACCACCGCCGACGGCCACGCCACCCACCACCTGATCGACAGCCGCTGCCGGGTCCTGGCCACCACCGACCCACTCGGCCACACCACCCGCTTCACCTACGACGCGCGCGACAACACGCTCAGCCGCACCGACCCACTCGGCCGCACCACCGCCTTCACCTACGACGAGGACGGCCGACTGCTCGGCGTCACACGGCCCGACGGAAGCGAACTGCGTACCGTCCGCGGTCCGTTCGGGCTGTCCACGGAGTTCCGCGGGCCGGACGGCGCCCGCTGGCTCCAGGAGTTCGACTCCCGCGGAAACCGCACCGCCGTCACCGACCCGGTCGGCTCCACCACCCGGTACGCCTACGACGACCGGGGCAGGCTGACCACCGTCACCGATGCTCTCGGCGCCTCCACCACCGTGCGCTGCGACGCCGCAGGCCTGCCGGTGGTGGTGACCGACCCGGCCGGTGGCGTCACCCGGCTGGAACGCGACGCCCTGGGCCGGACGGTGCGCACCACCGACCCGGTCGGCGGCGTCACGCGGTTGGAATGGACCGCGGACGGCAATCTCGCCGGCCGTGTCGCCCCCGGTGGTGCCACCGAGTCGTGGACCTACGACGGAGAGGGCAACCGCCTCACCCACACCGACCCGATCGGTGGCGTCTCCCGCTTCGAGTACACCCACTTCGACCTGCTCACCGCCCGCACCCGACCCGACGGCGCCCGCCACACGTTCGAACACGACGCCGCCCTGCGGCTCACCAAGGTCACCGATCCGCACGGCCTCACCTGGAACTACCAGTACGACGCCGCCGGCCGCCTCTTCTCCGAGACCGACTTCGACGGCCGCACCCGCGCCTACCGCTACGACGACGCCGGGCAGCTCACCGCCCGGACCGACGCACTCGGCCGAACCGTCTCCTACGTCTACGACCAGCTCGGCCGGGCGGTCCGCAAGGATGCCGCCGGTGAGGTGACCACCTATGCGTACGACAGGGCCGGACGTCTGCTCCAGGCGTCCGGGCCGGACAGCGAGGTCGCCTATGTGTACGACCGGCGCGGAAGGATCAAGACCGAACTCGTCGACGGCCTCGCCATGAACTACGCCTACGACACCCTGGGCCGTCGGGTTCGCCGCACCACCCCCACCGGTGCGATCACCGAGTACGGCTACGACGCCGCCGGCCGTACCGCTCGCATGACCGCCGGCGGCCGCGAGATCACCTTCACCCATGACGAGGCCGGACGGGAACTGGAGCGCGTCTTCGGCGGCGCACTCACCCTGGCTTCCGCGTGGGACGAGGCCGGACGGCTCTCCGCCCAGCACCTGACGGTCGGCGACCGCTCCCTCAACCACCGCGGCTACTCCTACCGCGCCGACGGCCATCTCGCCTCCCTGACCGACGAGTTGTCGGGCCTCCGCACCTTCGATCTGGACACGGTCGGCCGGGTCACCGCCGTCCACGCCCAGGGCTGGACCGAGCGGTACGCCTACGACGCCGCCGGCAACCAGACGGCGGCCTCCTGGCCCGGATCCCACCCGGGTCATGAAGCCACCGGCCCGCGTGCCTACGCCGGCACCGCCGTCACCCGGGCCGGCGACGTCCGCTTCGAACACGACGCCCTCGGCCGTGTCGTCCTCCGTCAGAAGACCCGCCTCTCCCGCAAGCCCGACACCTGGCGCTACGAGTGGGACGTCGAGAACCGCCTCACCTCCGTCATCACCCCCGACGGAACACGGTGGCGGTACCGCTACGACCCGCTGGGCCGCCGCACCGCCAAGCAGCGCCTCGCCGCCGACGGCGAGAGAGTCGCCGAGGAGATCCGTTTCTCCTGGGACGGCGGGACCCTGTGCGAACAGACGGTCCACACGCCGGACCTGCCGCACGTGGTCGCCCTCACCTGGGACCACCGCGGCTTGATCCCGCTGTCCCAGACGGAACGCCTCCTCACCCCGGACGCCCGCCAGGAGGAGATCGACCGGCGGTTCTTCGCCATCGCCACCGACCTCGTGGGCACGCCCACCGAGCTGGTCGACGAATCCGGCGAGATCGCCTGGCACGCCAGGAGCACCCTCTGGGGCACCACCGCCTGGACCCGCTCCACCACCGCCTACACCCCGCTGCGCTTCCCCGGCCAGTACTACGATCCCGAAACCGGTCTCCACTACAACCTGTTCCGCCACTACGACCCGGCGACCGGCCGCTACACCTCCCCGGACCCCCTCGGCCTGGCACCTTCGCCGAACCCGGTCGCCTATGTGCACAACCCGTTCACCGTCTGCGACCCCCTCGGCCTGTCGCCCTACTCACGGTTCAAGGGCCTGGGCTGGCTGACCGAGAAGCAGCTCGAACGCCCGTCGTTCCGGTACCAGCGGCTCGTCACCGACCAGAGCTACGAGCAGCAGTGGATCCTGCCGGACGGTCGGGAGGTGCACGTCGACGGCGGCCCGCGGGACGGCTGGGTCACCGAGGCCAAGTGGACCGGCGGCGACAACCACGCCGAGTGGGAGGCGTCGCCGTACAACCCCGATTTCGAGTTCTACAACGAGACCCGGATCACCACACAGACCGAGAAGCTGCTCGCCCTCAACGACGATCTCGGGGGCAAGGGAGTTCGCTATATGGTGTCCAATGAATGGGGTGCCGCGCATGTGAACGAGGTGCTGTCCAAGGCCTTCCCCGAGGCCTACGCCAGTGGGCAGCTGAAGGCGTATCACGTGCCCGGCAACGGCATGAGTGGAATGAGTTCATGGCTGCAGTGAACGCGATGCTGGAAGAGCTCCGGGGCCTCGTCCCGCTGACCCCCGAAGGCGCGGCGGCGAGGTTCACGGCCCAGGAGTGGGCGCCCGGGGGCAAGCCCCGCGACGGCGTGGAGACATCCTGGCGCAAGGACGGCATCCGGGGGTGGATCCAGATGTTCCGCAGCGGGGCGGTCCGTGTCTCGTTCGCCGTCTGGATCCGCGATGTCGACGAGTCGGGTTACTTCGACGACCTGGACGCCGTTTACGAAGAGGGCGAGCGGGTGCTGGCGGGGTTCGTCCCCGAGATCGAGGAATCCCCGCTCGCCGGCCACCTCGCCGAGGCCGAGCAGACGGCGGCGGACAAGGACGAGTTCATCGCGGTGCGGAAGTGGGTCCTGGACGGCCGGGTCCTGACCGCCGGTGTGGTCCAGCAGGACACCGATCTCCCGGTCATGGTCGTGGTCGCGCTGGAGGAGCCCACGCCCGTCTCCGCGTGACCCCGTTCCACCGGACCTCCTGAGTGGCGCAAGCCACCCAGGACAGGGGCCGTAGGCGAAGACAGGGATGAGACCACCAAGGCGTCCAGCGGGAGTTCGTCCCGCATATGGCGCGTCCTGCCGGCCGACGTTCATCCGCGAGTACATGGCCAGGACGAACCCACAGGCCCACCCGACCAGGTGCGGTCTTCGAGCGGGAGCTGGTCCGGCCGGGGGTCGGTGAAGTTGTCGTCGACCAGGTCCGGCGGACGCGGCGCCGACGGCTCCGTAACGGTCGTGCGACGCCGCCGACCTCGGACGACGCTGGGGTCATCCCCTGTGGTGGTGCGCACCCGCGCCACCGACTCATCGCACGGCATACCCGTCCCACAGCGGAGCGCCGGCCTGGTCCAGCACCTCTGCCACGACCGTCGCGAAGACATTGGTCTCCGCGACGATCGCCTGCTCGGCGGCCTCGGTCAACGTGCGGTGCAGCCCGGGGGCGGCCGCAGCCAGCCGCCGCGACAACCACTTGCCTCCGCCGAGCCAGTGCCCGCCGATCAGCAGGAGCAGCTCCGAGGCACGCTGCAGTATGAGCGAAATCAAGTGCGCCCGCTCGGCAGGGTCCGCGCAACCACGCAGGTCGTCGAGCAGGTCGGTCAGGACGTACCGCTGGTAGTCGCGGCGGCCCTGCGGCGCAACGCACTCGCGCCTCGGCCTGGAGCGATGCGCCAAGCCCATCCGCGTCCACCAGGAGCATGCCGTCGGTACATATCGCGAGCAACGGCGAATTCCGCTTCGCGGTCTCCTGGTCGGCGAAGCTGCGCCAGACAGCCTCGGTTTGCACGAACAGCTCCACCGGCCAGCCGCAGTGCACGAGGTTCCGGGTGGCCTTGCGGCCGCTCAGAGGTACGGGCCTGCAAGAAACATCCACGGAACGCCTACGGCCAACGGCATCAGGCCCAGGACCCACCACATCTGGTGCCGGGGTTGCCGGGAGAAGGAGAACGACAGCACCGCCGCGCCTGCGACCAACGCCGCATATCCCACGTACCACCCGCGCTCCATGGCGGCGCGCCCCCACAGACTGATACCGGCGCTTTCCAGTTCCTCGCCGACCGCCGCCCCGGTGTATTGGTCGCCCCACGCCGCCGTCACGAACGCCGCCTGGCAGGTCGCCAAGCCCACGAGCGAAAGGAGCAGGAGCGTGGGGAAGCGCTCCTCCATCGCATGACGCGTGCGCCACAGCAGGTAAATCACCACGGCGACGATCGCCGGTGAGATTGAACCGAGATAGGCCGCCGTATAGAGCTTCGTGTACGCCGCATCTCCGGCCGCTGCGGAAGGCGTCCCGCTGGTGGCTGCCGCACCGAGCATTTCGGCGCCGTCAAGGAGCTTCCAGGTCTCGGGGATCACCACGAACAGGAGTAGCAGCCATATTCCGATCGCCGCACCGACGAGCCACCGCTTCGCCTTGACAGTGAAACGATGGAGATCGAGCACCTGGCCAGGCTTGTCCATGAGCGGATGATAGCCAGAGTGCTGGGCGGCGATCCGAGTCCGGACCGGCCGGCCTCTGGCGGCGTATAGCAGCGCAGTACCGCAACCCAGCACCTGTCACCGTCCGGTAGCGTCCCGCGGGGGCTGTGAGGAGGCCGGTATGACCGACGCTGACCGAGTCGGCCAGAGCTACGGATCAGGTGATGCCCACGAGAGGGGATGGTGCGCGGTCGGCTCTGGCAGGTCGTCTGCTGGCCATCGACGAAGCCCGACCGTCGGTTAGGTCCCGGACGATTCTCCGGGCCGCCCCCAGACAGGCCGGGGATGCAACCATTCCCTTCAGAGCTGGAACCCTCGGAAGCCGACCGCGCGCTTGAGACCCTAAAGGCGGGCACTGACAACGGCCGCATACGTGATTGGCCGTTGGGCACGGAGAGGATGCGCCAGCTCCCGCACTCACGGCCGGCTTCGTTCCCGCGGCATACGGTATGTGCATGAACGAACGCTCAAGGGAAGTGCTGTCCGACCACGTGAATGGCTGGCATGGGCGCAGAACTACGCCGAAGTTGCCGATCCATTGAAAACGCTGCCGAGCATGCCTCACGTGCGTACGCCCGAGGCCGAGGAACTGAAGCCCTACCTGATTGGTTGGAGCCCCTACGGGCCAGAGGCACAGACCGACTACAGCGTTTCAAGGTGAGGAGCGGTGAAGTGACTCCGTCTCTTCGCCTTGGTGTTCGTCGCTGTCAGCGGTTGGCTGTCAGGAGAGCGTGGGCGTGGCGGATGAGTGCCTGGCGTACCTCGTCCGGGGACAGCACTGTGAGCGGTGTGGCCAGGCTGATGAGGTAGGCGGCGAGGCGGTCGGTGCTGTTGCCGCCGATCTCGACCACGGTGGCTTCGGGGCCGTCAGGGTTGTGTGTGCCGATGGTGGGTGGAATTTTTTGCAGGGCGCGGTCGAGGGGGAGCGGAAGGCGGATCGTCGTGTATACGGGGTAGACGACGCTTGCGATCCCTCGGGAGACCAGTGCTGCGGCATCGGGCGGATCGGTCAGGTCGGCTGGTTCGGTGGTGGGGCGTACGCTCACCACCCGGTCGGCGCGGAAGGTGCGCCATTCCTGTTTGGTGACGTCCCGGGCGACCAGGTACCAGCGAAGGCCGGTGTGGACCAGGCGGTATGGGTCTACGGCTCGCACGGAGGCCCGGCCGGTGTGGTCCCGGTAGGAGAGGGTGGTGCGCAGTGTGCTGTGGCAGGCTCGCGCCAGTTCCAGCAGCAGAGGTGTGTCAATGTGCGGTTCGCCGGAGCGGGGGGTGTGTTCGAGTGTGCCGTCCAGTGTGTTCAGCTGGTCTGCGAGGTGTGTGGGCAGGCTCTGGCGGAGCTTGAGCAGCGCGGAGAGGGCGGCTTGCCCGGTGCCGAGGACTCCGCTGAGCGCGGCCTCGCGCAGGGCGACGGCGACGGCCAGGGCCTCCTCGTCGTCCAGTACCAGCGGCGGCATCCGGGCACCGGGGCTGAGCCGGTAGCCGCCCCAGGGGCCGGGCGCGGATTCGACTCCGTAGCCCAGGTCCCGCAGCCGGGCGATGTCCCGGCGGACTGTGCGGTCGGTGACCGCCATGCGTTCGGCCAGTTCACGGCAGGTCCATTCGGGGCGCACGGACAGCAGCGACACCAAGCGCAGCAGACGGGAGGAGGTCCTGATCACAATCCCCCAGTGTTCCGTATGACCAGGACGCGTCCTGTCAGGGTCATGGCCTACGGTCCGGTCCCATGAGCAACCCAGAGATCCGTCTGCTTTCCTTCGACTTCGACTGTCCTGACCCGGCTGAGCTGGCCCGCTTCTACGGCGATGCCCTGGACCTGCCCGTGCTGTACGACAGCGACGACTTCGTCCTGCTGGGGCGGGAGGGAGCCTCGGGGCTCGGCTTCGTCCGCCAGACCGGCTTCCAGCCTCCGGCCTGGCCTGACCCCGCCCACAGCAAGCAGGCCCATCTCGAACTGGGCGTCGACGACCTGGACGCCGCGCAGGAGCGGATGCTCGCCCTGGGCGCCGTCCTGCCTTCCTTCCAGCCGCGGCCCGACGTGTGGCGGGTGCTCCTGGACCCGGCGGGTCATCCCTTCTGCCTGTCGACACACGGAATCTGAGCCCGTCCCGCACTGCCTTCGGCTCTCAGCGTGCCGGTGGCGGAAGGCCAAGGGAGAGTCCGGTTCCGGTGAGGAACCCGTCAAGGATGTCGGGGCGGTACTGAAGCCGTTTGAGCCGGTTGCGGACGAGCGTGACGAGTCTGTCCAGTGCGACGCCGGCGAGGTTCGCGAGGCTGCGCTTGACGTGGGCCCACAGGGACTCGACTGCGTTGAGCTCCGATGCGTACACGGGCAGGATGAACACCGTCAGCCATTCCCGCGCGCCGATCAAGGCGCGCATCGCATGGGACACGGCCGGGCCGGGACTTGAGGGGTAAAGCCGGCGCATCAGCCGGGTGGCCTCGGAGACGCTGCGTACGGCGGTTTCCCCTTGGGGCGGCCCGCGACGCGCGTATCTTCTTCGTGGCGTCGCGGTTGCGCCGCTGGATGGCGCGCAGTTCCATCTGCGCGCCCCATGCCTCGATCATGAAGCGGTTCTCGTCGTTCGGGGCATCGAGGTGCCAGACGCCTTCGTGCCCGTAGGTGACGAGGAGCTTGCCCTCGTCGCGCATCGTGCAGCCGGTGTTGAGGCAGTCGACCACCTTGCGGCCGAGCCGGTCGACGGCCGCGGCGACGGGCCCGTCGTACCTGCCCCGCTCGTCGCGGAGCCACGGGCCCAACTTGGGCCGTCACGGGTTCCGTTGCGCCCGAGACCTCCCAGTCATCGGCCCAGCCGATGATGTGACCCCCGATGGATGCGGCGGCTGAGAGAACATCGTCCCTCTGGCGCTCCGGCGACGACGTGGCCGCCTTCATGCGGGACAGCCGGCGTACTCCGAGCAGGCACTTTCCGCAGCCGTCGTACGGCTGCTCGGTCTCGCCCATGGTGGTACCGCGCATCTTTCTCCCGTTTCGCCGGAGCGTAAGGAGATTTGACGGCCACAGTCAGGACGATCTTGATCGGCTCGATCAACCCAGGAAGCTCAGGCGCACCTGACGGTTGGGATTGTCTCTATTGGTGTCGACCAGGCAGACGGACTGCCACGTGCCGAGTTCCAGGCGCCCCCCGAGCACCGGGAGTGTGGCGTGCGGCGGTACCAGGGCTGGCAGGACGTGGTCGCGGCCGTGGCCGGGGCTGCCGTGGCGGTGCTGCCAGCGGTCGTCGGCGGGGAGCAGCGCGTGCAGGGCGGCCAGCAGGTCGTCGTCGCTGCCGGCGCCGGTCTCGATGACGGCCACCCCCGCCGTGGCATGCGGCACGAACACATTGAGCAGGCCGTCCCGTCCCTCCGCGTTCTTCCTGAGGAACCGCTCGCAGGCGGGGGTCAGATCGGTCACCGTCTCGTCCGAACCGGTGGTGAGGCTGATCGTCGTGGTGATGAAGGGTCCAGGCATGGGGCCATCCTCTCGCTCCCGCCGCGCGATCGTGCGCATCCGCCGGCGCGGGAAGATCCCGGGAACCCGCCCTGTTGGTAGAACCGTGAACAACTTCGGGGTCCGCGAGACGGACGTGGTCGTCATCGGCGCCGGACAAGCGGGGCTGTCCAGCGCCTACCACCTGCGGCGGGCGGGCCTGGCGTCCGGCCGCGACTTCGTGGTGCTGGACCACGCCCCGCGGCCCGGCGGCGCCTGGCAGTTCCGCTGGCCCTCGCTGACGTACGGCAAGGTGCACGGGATGTACGCCCTTCCGGGCATGGAGCTGAACGGGGCCGACGACACACGCCCGTCCTCCGAGGTGATCGGCGAGTACTTCGCCGCGTACGAGGAGCGCTTCGATCTGCGCGTGCGACGGCCGGTCGATGTGACGGCCGTACGAGAGGGCGTGGGGGGCCGGCTGCTGGTCGAGACCTCCGAGGGCGCCTGGTCCGCGCGGGCCCTGATCAATGCGACCGGGACCTGGGACCGGCCCTTCTGGCCGCGCTATCGGGGGCAGGAGACCTTCCGGGGACGGCAGCTGCACACCGCGCACTACCCGGGGCCCGAGGAGTTCGCCGGACAGCGCGTGATCGTCGTCGGCGGCGGGGCCTCGGGGACGCAGCATCTGATGGAGATCGCCGAGGTCGCGGCCGGTACGACGTGGGTGACGCGACGGCCCCCGGTCTTCCGCGAGGGGCCCTTCGACGAGAACGCAGGCCGGGCGGCGGTCGCCATGGTGGAGGAGCGCGTACGCCGCGGCCTGCCGCCGCAGAGCGTTGTCTCGGTCACCGGGCTGCCGATGACCGATGCGGTCCGGCGAGCCCGGGCGAACGGTGTGCTGGACCGGCTGCCGATGTTCGACCGGATCACCCGGACAGGCGTGGCCTGGGACGACGGACGAACCGTCGAGGCCGATGTGATCCTCTGGGCGACCGGCTTCAGGGCCGCGATCGACCATCTGGCGCCGCTGCGGCTGCGCGAACCCGGTGGAGGTATCCGGGTGGAGGGCACCCGCTCGGTACGGGACGCCCGCGTCCACCTCGTCGGGTACGGGCCGTCGGCATCGACGATCGGCGCCAACCGGGCCGGGCGGGCCGCGGTCCGCGACATCAGGCACCTGCTGGAGCGCGGCCGCGAGCCGGCGGTCGTCTGAGGGCCGCGGCGCACTCACCCAGGAGTGCCGGCCCGTTCCCGGTTGGCGTTGAACTCCTCGACGTTTCGCTGGTGTTCCTCGTAGCTGCTGGTGAAGCGGGTGTCGCCCGGCCCCACGGTGACGAAGTACAGCCAGTCACCGGCAGGCGGCGCGATCGCCGCGCGCAGCGCGATCTCGCCCGGATTGCCGATGGGGGTGGGCGGCAGCCCTTTCTGCGCGTAGGTGTTGTACGGGCTGACCAGCCGGGTGTCCTTGGCCGTGGTGTCCACGGTGCTGCGCCGCAGCGCGTAGTTGAGGGTCGAGTCCATCTGCAGCGGCATCGCGCGGGCGAGCCGGTTGTGGATGACCCGGGCCACCTTGCCCATGTCGGTGGGCGTGTCGGCCTCCGCCTGGACGATGCTGGCGATGCTCACCGCCTGATACACGCTCAGTCCGGTGCGGCGGGCGGGCTTGAGGATGCGCTCGGTCCCGAAGCGGGCGTGGGCGGTGTTGACCATGAAGCTGAGCATGCTCTTCGGGGTCGTCCGCGCGTCGATCGGGTACGTGGCCGGGAACAGGTACCCCTCGGGGTTCTCCTTGGCCTCGGCCGGCAGCTTCAGCTTCATCCGGGCGGCGGTCCTGCCCGTGGTTCCGGGCGGCACCTCCAGGGCTTTGTCGACGGCGTCGTACACCTGCGTGGCGCGCCATCCCTCGGGGACGACCAGCGACTTCGGAAGCGGCTCGGTGTCCTTGGTCTCCCTGAAGTCCATGATCAGCAGCGGCACCAGCACCGCGGCCGCCGTCACCAGGGCCGCGCTCACGATCAGTACCACCCGGCCGCGGCGGGTCAGGCGGAATCTGCGCCGTCGGCGCCCGAGCCGGTCCAGCGAGGGCTCGTTCGTCATACGAGCACGCTAACCCGGCGGACGCTCTGATTCCGGAAAGCGCCGCCGCTCCCCGCCCCGTGGCAGCAGCGGCGCCTTCGGTGTGGGAGGCGGTCAGCGCGAGAACGGTGGCAGCGCGGCGAACTCGGGAGCCACCTGTACTGCTTCGGCGAGCGCGGCTAGCGTCCGCCGGACCCGGCTGAGCGGATGGTCGGGGAACTGGGCATCCCACTGGGCGTGGTCGGCGGCATGGAACGGCAGTCCGCCCTGCACCTCGGGTGCGTACGGGTGGGGGCGGAAGTAGTTGTCGTGTCCGACCTGGGCCATGACCATCGCCTCGCGCATCCCGGTCGTCCCGCGCTCGGGGGCCTGGATCTTCACCACCGTGCTGCACTGGGCACGGGGCACGGTGAAGCTCCCTATGAATGCCTGACCGGAGGGCTGTCCGGGCAGCGGCAGCTTGAGTATCTGGCGCAGCGCGGGCAGCGGGCCGAGCGACTTGACGGTTGCCTCGATCAGGCCGCCGCCCGCCTCGGCGGTGTAGCGGGTCAGTGCGGCGCGCAGTGCGGGTCCGTCGTCCAGCGAGGCGGGCAGGTCCGGAGGCAGGTCGAAGAAGTGCAGCGACAGCACATCGCCTTCGTCGCTCGCCCAGACGTCATGGTCGACGAGCCGGTAGCCCGGCAGGTCGACTCCGATCAGTGCTCTCATGGGCCGCGATCATGCCGCACGGTGCCCGGGTGTGTCAGGGGGTGGCGGGGGCCAACTGGGCGTCCCTGCGCACGAGTGCGGCATATCGGCCGTCCCGGTCCAGCAGTTCCTGATGGCTGCCGCGCTCGGCTATCCGGCCCGCATCGAGCACCACGATCTGGTCCGCGTCCCTGACCGTGGAGAGCCGGTGGGCGATGGTGATGGTCGTCCGCCCCTGGGAGAGCGCTTCGATGGCCTGCTGCACCGCGTGCTCGGTGCGGGTGTCCAGGGCGCTGGTCGCCTCGTCGAGGATGAGGACGGGCGGATCACGCAGGATGGTGCGGGCGATGGCCAGCCGCTGCTTCTCGCCGCCGGAGAAACGGTAGCCGCGCTCGCCGACCAGGGTGTCGTATCCGTCGGGCAGGCCCGCGATGTGGTCGTGGATCTGCGCGGCGCGGGCCGCGGCGTGGATCTCCTCGTCGGTGGCGTCCGGCTTTGCGAAGCGCAGGTTATCGGCGACGGAGGCATGGAAGAGATAGGTCTCCTGGGAGACGACCCCCACGGCCCGCGCGAGAGTGTCGAAGTCGAGATCGCGCACGTCGACGCCGTCGATGGTGACCCGGCCGCCGGTGACGTCGTACAGCCGCGGCACCAGATAGCTCAGGGTGGACTTGCCGGAGCCGGTGGGCCCGACGACGGCTAGGCTGCCGCCCGCGGGCACGGTGACGTCGATGGAGTCGAGTGTCGGGCGCAGTTGCAGGGGGTCGTAGGCGAAGTCGACGTCCTCGAAGTGCACTTCGCCGCGGATCTTGTCGAGGGCGACGGGCCTGTCGGGCTCGGTGATGTCCACCGGCAGATCGAGATACTCGAAGATCCGCTGGAAGAGCGCGAGCGAGGTCTGCATCTGCACTCCGGTGGAGAGCAGGCTCACGGCGGGCCGGAACAGACCCTGCTGGAGGGAGACGAAGGCGACGAGCGTGCCGATGGAGATGGTGGGGCCGCCGGTCCGGAGCGCGAGTCCCGCGGCCCAGTAGATGACGGCCGGCATGGCAGACATGACGATTCCGATGGTGGCCATGCGCCAGCGACCGGCCATGCTCGAGCGCACCTCGAGGTCGACCAGGCGCTCGGACTCGTCGGCGAACGACCGGGTCAGCGAGTCGGCGCGGCCCATCGTCCGGCCGAGCAGGATGCCGCTGACCGAGAGGGACTCGGTGACGGTGGCAGCCATCGCGGCCATCTGCTTCTGCCGCTGCGTGGTGATCTTCTTTCGCTCCCGGCCGACGATACGGCTGATCCACACGAACAGCGGCAGGAGCAGCAGCGAGACGGTGGTGAGCCGCCAGTCCAGCGCGAGCATGGCGACGACCGTGGCGACCACGGCGGTGAGGTTGGAGACCAGGGAGGTGGCGGTGGAGGTCACGGTCGCCTGCATGCCGCCGATGTCGTTGGCGATGCGCGACTGGACCTCTCCGGTGCGGGTCCTGGTGAAGAAGGCGAGCGGCATGCGCTGCAGCTGGGCGTAGACGGCGGTGCGCAGGTCGTGCATCACACGCTGGCCGACGGTGGTGGAGATCAGGGTCTGGAGCACGCCGAAGACGCTGGTCATCACGGCCGTCACGATCATGCCGAGGGCGAGCAGGCCCAGCAGCCCCGTACGCCCTTGCGGGATCGCGGTGTCGAGGATCTCACGCAGCAGGAACGGCGAGGCGACCGAGACGAGTGACGCGGCGCCGACGAGCAGTCCGACGACGGCGAGGCGGCCTCGGTAGGGGCGGAACAGCCGGAGAATGCGCCGCACCTGCGCCGGGGGCTGGTCGGGTTTCCTGGGCGGCGGTGTCCAGTCGGGGTCGTGGGGGCGCAAACGGGCTCCTTCGGAATCGGCGTCGCGGGCAGCGGCTCATGAGAGCACAGCACAAACCTTTGCGAGCTTAGCTCACTGTTACCTTCCTTCACAATGAGCGGACTCCTGATATTGTTCCCGTATGAGCACACCCGACGCCGACGGCCTGCTCGCCGAACAGCTGCTGCGGCTGACCCGCCGGCTCCACCGCAGCCAGAAGCGCCAGCTGGAGTCCGCGGACATCGCCATCACGCCCGCTCAGTCGCGCCTGCTGCGCACGGTCGCCCACTTCGAGAGCCCGCCGCGCATGGCCGATCTCGCCGACCGTCTCGAGGTGGTCCCCCGAGCGGTGACCAGCCTGGTCGACGGTCTGGAGGCCGGCGGCTGCGTGCGCCGGGTCCCCGACCCGACCAACCGCCGTGTGATCCGCATCGAGATCACCGACACCGGCCGCACCACACTCCGGGCGCTGCGCTACGCGCGCCGCGCCGCCGCGGAGGACATCCTTGCTCCATTGACCGCCGATCAGCGCGAGGTGTTCGGCGGGCTGCTGTCCACCCTGGTCGACGGGCCGGGGCCGCGCTGCTGACGCCGCCGATGGGACCGTGACATGCCGCTGCTGGAGCCGAAGCCGGAAGCACTCCGCCCCGGGACGGAGCGGAGGCCGTCCCCCGACCGGGTGGCGGACCGGCTGGCTTCCGGCACGCCGGAGCCCTTGCGCGGTGAGCTCATCGCCCTGCTCGGCCCGGACAAGGTGCTGTGGAAGGTCTCGGATCTGGTCCGTTACGCCTCCGACGCCAGCCCGTACCGCTTCGTGCCCCAGGTCGTCGTGGTGCCCGAAGACATCGACGACGTCTCGGCGCTGCTCTCGTACGCGCACGGCAAGGGCCGCAAGATCGTCTTCCGTGCCGCGGGCACCTCGCTCAACGGACAGGCACAGAGCGAGGACATCCTGGTCGACGTGCGCCGTCACTGGGCAGGCATCGACGTGCTGGACGGCGGCGCGCGGGCCCGGGTGCGGCCGGGGACGACGGTCGTGCGCGCCAATGCCGCCCTCGCCCGGCACGGCCGGGTGCTCGGCCCTGACCCGGCGAGCGCGGTGGCCTGCACGATCGGCGGGGTCGTGGCGAACAACGCGTCTGGCATGACGGCCGGGACGACCCGCAACTCGTACCGGACCGTCTCCTCGCTGACGTTCGTCCTGCCGTCCGGCACCGTCGTGGACACCGGCGAGCCGGACGCCGACGCGCGGCTCGCGCTCGCCGAGCCGCAGCTGTGCGCGGGTCTGACGGCCATCAAGGCGGAGATCGAGGCGGACCGTGAGCTGACGGCCCGTATCCGCGCCAAGTACGCGATCAAGAACACGAACGGCTACCGGCTCGACGCCTTTCTGGACGCCGCGACACCCGTGGGGATCCTGCGCGGGCTGATGGTCGGCTCCGAGGGCTCGTTCGGATTCATCTCCGAGGTCGTCTTCGACACCCTCCCTCTCGATCGCGAGGTCGCCTCCGCTTTGCTCTTCTTCCCCTCCCTGCCCGCGGCCGCGGCCGCCGTCCCGCACTTCAACGACGCGGGCGCGCTGGCGGTGGAGCTCATGGACCGCAACACCCTGCGCGCGTCGGTGAGCGTCGCCGGTGTGCCCGCCGACTGGGCCGGGCTGCCGGACGGCACGGCGGCGCTGCTGGTGGAGTTCCGGGCCCCCGGCACCGGCGCCCTCGATGTGTACGAGCTGGCCGCGGCCCGTGTGCTGGCCGGACTCGAGCTGGTGGCCCCCGTGCCCTCCGTCACCAACGCGTTCACCCGTGACCCACGCACGATCGCCGGCTACTGGAGGGCGCGCAAGGCGTTCGTCACGGCGGTGGGCGGGGCGCGACCGCCGGGCACGACGCTGATCACGGAGGACTTCGCGGTGCCGCCCGCGCGGCTGGCCGAGGCCTGCGAGGCGCTGCTGGAGCTGCAGACCCGGCACGGTTTCGACGCGGCGGTCGCCGGCCATGCCGCGCACGGCAATCTCCACTTCCTGCTCGCCTTCGACGCCGCCCTCCCGGAGGACGTCGGCCGCTATGCCGCGTTCATGGACGAGTTCTGCCGGCTGACGGTGGAGCGTTTCGACGGCTCTCTGAAGGCCGAGCACGCCACCGGACGCAATATCGCCCCCTTCCTCGAACTGGAGTGGGGACCGAAGGCCACCGAGCTGATGTGGCGCACGAAGCAGGTCATCGACCCCGACGGGGTGCTGGCCCCCCGGATCGTCCTCGATCGTGATCCCGCGGCGCATCTGCGCGGGCTGAAGACCATTCCGGCCGTTGAGGCGATCGCCGATCCGTGCATCGAGTGCGGCTTCTGCGAACCCACCTGCCCCAGCCGTGATCTGACCACGACGCCACGTCAGCGGATCGTCCTGCGCCGGGAGATGATGCGGCAGCCGGACGGTTCAGCGGTCGAGCGCGGCCTGCTCGACGCCTATGGCTACGACGCCGTCGACACCTGTGCGGGTGACTCGACGTGCAAGCTGGCGTGCCCCGTCGGTATCGACACCGGCGCGCTGATGAAGGACTTCCGGCACCGGCGCCACTCGGCGCGCGAGGAGCGCATCGCCGAACTGACGGCGCGGAATTTCCGTGCCGTCGAAGCCTCGGCCCGGCTCGCGGTCGCCGCGGCGGACCGGGTCGGCGGGCGGCTGCTCACCTCGGCGACAGGGCTCGCCCGAAAGGCGGTACGGCCCGATCTCGTTCCCGAGTGGCTGCCGCAGATCCCTGGGGCGGCTCCCCGCAGGCTGCCCCGTACGCAGCGCGTCGGCGCGGCCGCCGTGTACTACCCGGCCTGTGTGAACCGCATCTTCGGCGGCCCCGACGACGGTCCACGGACCGGACTGGCCGCCTCGCTGCCCCGCGCGGTGGTCGCGCTGTCGGCCCGTGCCGGCCGGCCGGTCTGGGTTCCGGGCGATGTGGCAGGCACATGCTGCGCGACGATCTGGCACTCCAAGGGGTACGAGGCGGGCGCCCGGCTGATGGCCAACCGCATCGTGGAGGCCGCCTGGGCGTGGACCGTCGGCGGCACCCTGCCCCTCGTCGTCGACGCCTCCTCCTGCACGCTCGGCATCGCCCATGAGGTGGTTCCCTATCTCACTGACGACAACCGCGCATTGCACGGCGCGCTGACGGTCCTCGACTCCCTCGTCTGGGCTGCGGAGGAGTTGCTTCCCCGCCTCACGGTGCTGCGCAAAGCCGGCTCCGCGGTGGTGCATCCCACGTGCTCGATGCGGCATCTGGGTGACGAGGCGCAGCTGCGCGCGCTTGCTCAGGCGTGCGCGGAGAAGGTCGTGGTTCCCGATGACGCCGCCTGCTGTGCCTTCGCGGGCGACCGCGGCATGCTCCACAAGGAGCTGACGGAGGCGGCCACGGCCCGTGAGGCCGCCGAGGTCACCGCCCGGCACTACGACGTCCATCTGTGCGCCAACCGGATGTGCGAGATCGGCATGGAGCGGGCGACGGGTCGCCGCTACTACTCGGCGCTGCTGGAACTGGAGCGCGCGACCCGTCGCTGACGTGGGCGGCGCCGTGCACCGGTCGCGCGGAAACGTTCCGTCCGGATGCGTCCAACGCGGTGGATGGACCATGGCGCATTCTGTGCCGTCTCGCCCGAAAATCGTTTGCTGCGGGCGACCTCGGAGAGCGAACCTTGCACGTCCGAACGGCATTTCCGAACGATCTGGGACGTCATGCAGATTCGCGATCTTCCGTATCCCGATCCAGGTGTACCGGATGTACGGTCTGGCCCCCGGTTCCTCTTCTGGCTCGGGCGCAACCAGCTCGGCGGTCAGGTCAAGTCGCTGTGCTGGGGGCTGCTGCACTTCGTGTCCGTGATGTCGCTGCCGTACGGCGTGGGTCTTGCCGTACAGGCCGTCGTGGAGCGCTCCGGGACGTCACTCGCCCTCGCCGGCGGACTGATCGCGCTCGCCGCGGTCGGGATCGCGTCCGGCGACACCATGCTCCACCGTACGGCCGTCACCAACTGGATCACCGCCGCCGCCCGTACCCAGCAGTTGCTGGCCCGCAGGGCCGCCGAGCTGGGCTCTGCGCTCACCCGGCGGGTTGCCGCCGGTGAAGTGGTCGCGGTCTCCACCGGGGACGTCGAGAAGATCGGCTGGTTCGTGGAGGCTGTCTCCCGGTTCCTGGCCGCCGCCGTCACCGTCGTGGTCGTCTGTGCGGCGCTCCTGGTGTACCAGCCGGCCCTCGGTGTGCTGGTCGCGATCGGCGTGCCCGTGCTCGCGCTCGGTGTGCTGCCGCTGCTGCCCCGGGCCACCCGGCTCGCGGACACCCAGCGCGAGAAGGCCGGCAGGGCCACCGAGCTGGCCTCCGACACCGTCGCGGGTCTGCGGGTGCTGCGGGGCATCGGCGGTGAGGAGCTCTTCCTGGAACGCTACCGCCGTGCGTCGCAGGAGGTGCGCAGGGCCGCCGTCCGCAGCGCCCGCATGTGGTCGCTGATCACGGCACTCCAGGTGCTGCTTCCGGGCGTGCTGCTGATCACCGTGGTCTGGTACGGCATCGGGCTGGTCGGCGACGGCCGGATCGAGATCGGTGAACTGGTCACCGTGTACAGCGCGGTGATGCTGCTGAGCTACCCGCTCCAGCACTTCCAGGAGATGGCCATGGCGTACTCCTTCTCCAGGCCCTCGGCCCGGCGCGCGGCCCGGGTGCTGTCGCTGGAGCGGGTCTCGGCCGGCAGTGCGGAGGCGACCGGCACTTCGCCTGCCGGCGATCTGTACGACCCCGCCTGCGGGTTGCTCGCCCCGGCCGGTGAGCTGACCGCCGTCGTGTGCGGGGATCCGGACGCGGCGGGCCGGCTCGCTGAACGGCTCGGCGGACATGTCGCCGAGCCGGACGGGCTGCCGTCCGTGCTGCTCGGGGGTGTGGCGCTGGACGACCTGCCGCTGGACGGCGCCCGCGCCGCGGTACTCGTGCAGGACAAGGACCCGGTGCTGCTGTCGGGCACCCTGACCGAGCTGCTCGATGTGCCTGCATCCGGTGCCGTGTCGTCTGCCGCGGCGCTGGCCGCGGCCGAGTGCGGGGATGTGCTCGAGGCCCTGGCGCAGGCGTCGCTGGACGGGGAGCCGTCGGGCGCGCCCATCACCGAGCGCGGCCGCTCGCTGTCCGGCGGGCAGCGGCAGCGGCTGGCCCTGGCGCGTTCGCTGGTGACCGACCCCGAGGTGCTGGTGCTCGACGAGCCGACCTCGGCCGTGGACTCGCACACCGAGGCGCGGATCGCCGAGGGGGTGCGGGCGCTGCGCAGTGGACGTACGACCGTGCTCTTCACCTCCTCGCCGCTGCTGCTCGACCGGGCCGACCGGGTCGTCCTGGTCCACGAGGGCGAGGTGGCGGCGGTGGGCCTGCACCGTGAACTGCTGCACAAGGAACCGCGCTACCGCGCCGTCGTGACCCGCGACACCGAAGCGGAACAGCTTGCCCTGGCACAGGAGTTGAGCGAGGCCACCATCGACGGGCTCGAGGCAGTCGGACCCATCGACATCGAGGAGACGGCATGATCGGCGTGGCCCGACCGAAGTACGATCCGGCGGCTCCCCTGACGGCGAACACTCTGCCGGTGGGCACGCCGGCGACCGTGCGGGCGTATGCGGCCGAGCTGGTCAGGCGGCACCGCCGCGCCTTCGCCCTGCTCGTCGCCGTCAACACGGTCGCGGTCACGGCCTCGATGGCGGGGCCGTGGCTGCTCGGTTCGCTCGTGGAGCGGGCGGCGGACGGGGCGCGCGAGCTGCATCTGGAGCGCACGGCCGCGCTGTTCGCGCTCGCTCTGGTCGTCCAGGCGGTGTTCGTACGTCTGGTGCGGCTGCGCGGCGCGATGCTCGGTGAGCGGATGCTCGCGGATCTGCGCGAGGACTTCCTCGTGCGGTCCGTCGGACTGCCGCCGGGCGTGCTGGAGCGGGCCGGTACGGGCGACCTGCTCTCCAGGATCACCACGGACATCGACCGGCTGGCGAACGCGATGCGTGAGGCCGTGCCGCAGCTGACGATCGGTGTCTTCTGGATCGTTCTGCTGCTCGGCGGGCTCGCCGTGACCGCGCCGCCCCTCGCGCCGGCGGTGCTGGTGGCGGTGCCGGTGCTGGTGGTCGGCTGCCGCTGGTACTTCAGACGGGCGCCGGCTGCCTACCGCTCGGAGGCGGCCGGGTACGCGGCGGTGGCCGCCGTGCTCGCCGAGACCGTCGACGCCGGCCGGACGGTGGAGTCGCACCGGCTCGGAGCACGCCGGGTGACGCTGTCGGACCAGAGGATCAAGGAGTGGACGGCCTGGGAGCGGTACACGCTGTGGCTGCGCTCCGTACTCTTCCCGGTCATCAATGTCACGCATGCGACCGTGCTCGGATCGGTCCTGATGATCGGCGGCGTGTTCGTCCTGCAGGGCTGGATCGGCGTCGGGCAGCTGACCACCGGGGCACTGATCGCGCAGATGATGGTGGACCCGGTGAACCTCATCCTGCGCTGGTACGACGAACTCCAGGTCGCTCAGGTGTCGTTGGGCAGGCTCGTGGGCGTACGGGAGATCGAGCCCGCCGCGGGCGACGCCCAGGTCCGGCCCGAGGGGCGCGCGGTCCGCGCGGACCAGGTGCACTTCGGGTACCGCGACGGTGTCGATGTGCTGCACCGTGTCTCGATGGATGTGGCGCCCGGTACGCGCCTGGCGCTGGTCGGCCCGTCGGGCGCGGGCAAGTCCACACTGGGCCGGCTGCTCGCGGGCATCTACGCGCCACGTGCGGGCCAGGTCACGCTCGGCGCGGCCGAACTGTCCCGGATGCCGGCCGAGCGGGTGCGTGAGCATGTGGCTCTGGTCAACCAGGAGCACCACGTGTTCGTCGGCTCTCTCCGCGACAATCTGCTGCTCGCGCGGACGGGGGCCGAGGACGCGGAGCTGTGGGCGGCCCTGGGTGCGGTCGACGCGGACGGGTGGGCGCAGGGTCTGGACGACGGCCTGGACACCGAGGTCGGCTCGGGCGGCCTCGCGCTGACCCCGGCCCAGGCCCAGCAGATCGCGCTGGCCCGCCTGGTGCTCGCGGACCCGCACACGCTGGTCCTGGACGAGGCGACGTCTCTGCTGGACCCGCGCGCGGCCCGGCACCTGGAGCGCTCGCTGGCCCGGGTCCTCGACGGCCGTACGGTCGTGGCGATCGCCCACCGGCTGCACACCGCACACGACGCCGACGTGATCGCGGTCGTCGAGAACGGGCGGATCAGCGAACTGGGCAGCCACGACGAGCTGGTGGCCGCGGACGGGGCGTATGCGGCGCTGTGGAGGTCCTGGCATGGATAGCTCGCCCGAGTCGGAGACGGCCTGCACTCACGGTGCGGCCGCAGATCTGGGGGATACGGGAGGACGGTGGATCGGTGCCCTTCACGTCGGCAGTACCCGGGCCTCAGTGGGGTGGGTCGAGCCGCTGCCCGGTGGACGGCTCCTCCTCCACCGGCCCGGGTCGGTCGAGGTCCATGAGCGGGAGAGCTTCCTCAAGGGCGGGAGTTTTCTCGCCAGGCGCTCGCAGCCTCTCTCGTCGCTGACGCTGCGGCCCGGGTCCGGGATGTCTGCGGCGCCGACGCCGGACGGTGGCTGGGCGATCTCCGATGTGACACGCATGTGGACCGCGACGCCCGACGGCACCACCTGCTGGGAGCTGCCGGACGACATCCTGCCCGGGGGGATCGACGGGCTCCGGATTCGGGGAACCCCCTCGGTGAGCCCGGACGGTTCGCTTGTCACCCTGGTGGTGTCGATGCTCGGCACCGAGCCGTCCGAGCCGGTGTCGTTCGCTTACGACGGACGGCCCTTGGGCTCGCAGCCGGCCACCGATGTCCTCCTGCTTCTGGACGCGGCGTCCGGCGAGGCGCTCGGCCGGCAGGAGGTCGCCGTCGAGTCGGTCGACGCCAGGCTGGAGTGGCACCCGGACGGGGACCTTGTCGCCGTGTCCTGCTGGGGACTGTGGCGCAGCTGGACCACGCACTGGCTCGAGGCGCACCGGGACGGGCTGCACCGCCTCGGGGGCATGTCGATGGGCCAGGCAGTGGGTTTCGTTCCGGGGTCGTCGCGGCTGCTCACGGTGCGGCGCGCCGAGAACTTCGCGGCGGACGACGATGTCAACGAGCTCGCGCTCTACGACACACGGACGTCCGAGCGCCTCGCGCTGTTCGACCACGAGGAACTGCTCGTCACCCCGGACAGCGCCGATCGCACCGATGTACATCCCCTGGACGCCGCGCATGTGATCGTGGCCAGCGACCGCCGTCGGGAAGACGGGCAGCGCTGGAAGGGTGTGCACTGGCTGTGCGACGCGGCGACGCTGCGTCCGCTGGGCCGCCTGCGGTACTCCCGGTGTCCCCAGTACGGCCATGTGCAGCCGCTCGGGGACGGTACGTGGCTCACCCGGCACGGCTCGCGGGTGCACCGCTGGTCGCTGCCGTGACCGTGCAGGCCCGGGGCGGCCGCGCGTAACGGCGCCCGCTCGGGCCGCGGCCGAGCCACGTCAGATGACGTTCAGCGCCGCCGCCCCGCCCACTCCCCCGAGCAGCATGAACACGGGCATCAGCACCTTCAGCTCCACCCAGCTCCCCGCCCGGAACCGCATCGCCTTCGGCGGCCCGACCGGGTACCAGCGCTTGCGGCCCACCGGTATGGGCCACAGGATCGGGCAGCCCGAGATGGTGAGCGCGTCGCCGATGTCGTGGACCAGGGCGCCGAGCACGATCGGCAGGCCCAGCCAGAGGTACTCCTGGCCGGGGGCCGTGAAGAGCCAGTCCGCCCCGTTGCCCGGCTTGTCCAGGACGCCCGCCAGGATCCACGCGCTGGTCGCGCCCAGCAGCCACACCAGGACATCGCTGGAGACGCGGGCGGCCCGCCACAGCAGGCCCTCGACCGCCAGAACCAGGTGGATGAAGAGGATCGCGAGGACCGCCCAGCGGCCCCCGAAGATCGCGAGGGCCGACGTGCCGGCGCCGATCATGACCGCCCACAGCCAGGTGTGCGTCAGCGTGCGGTGGCCGCCGGTCCTGCGCTTGTCGCCGGGCTTCTTCGTGGCCTTGTAGACGGCGTACGACAGCTTGTCGACGATTTCGCACAGGCCTCGCGACACCGGCCCGAACGCCCGCGATATCGTCGCCGCCTTGTGGTCCAGGTCCGGCGCCAGCGCCGCTCCGGCGCAGATCAGCGCGCCGACGACGAGGACGGGCCACGGCATCGGACGGCCGGCGGCCGCGGTCGCCGCGCCCACCCCCAGCCAGGCGGCCGCCCCGGACAGAGAGTGTGCCGGTCCCATCATGTGCGTGTCCCCGCCCCATTGCAGTTGTGGTGATGCCCAGTTGACAGGGCAGGGTACCTCCCGTGATCTTCCGGTCTGCGGCCGGTTCCGCGTCCGGGGTCGGCGGCCGGTTCCCCCATCCGGGGGGAAGCCAGGCAAGATGGGGGCGTGACCCTTATCGATCAGCTCCCGCCGAACGCCGACCCCGATGCCCTCTTCGAAGCCTTCTCCTCATGGGCCGAGGACCGGGGTATCGCGCTCTACCCGGCTCAGGAGGAGGCGCTGATCGAGGTGGTCTCCGGGGCCAACGTGATCCTTTCCACCCCCACCGGTTCGGGAAAGAGCCTGGTCGCGGCGGGTGCGCACTTCGCGGCCCTGGCCCGGGACGAGGTCACGTTCTACACCGCGCCGATCAAGGCCCTGGTCTCGGAGAAGTTCTTCGACCTCTGCAAGCTCTTCGGCACCGAGAACGTCGGCATGCTCACCGGTGACGCCTCCGTGAACGCCGACGCGCCCGTCATCTGCTGCACCGCCGAGGTCCTGGCCTCCATCGCGCTCCGGGACGGCAAGAACGCCGACATCGGCCAGGTCGTGATGGACGAGTTCCACTTCTACGCGGAGGCGGACCGCGGCTGGGCCTGGCAGATCCCCCTTCTCGAGCTCCCCCAGGCACAGTTCGTGCTGATGTCGGCGACACTCGGCGACGTCTCGATGTTCGAGAAGGACCTGACCCGCCGCACCGGCCGTGACACCGCCGTCGTGCGCTCCGCGACCCGTCCCGTACCGCTGTCGTACGAGTACGTCACGACGCCCATCACCGAGACGCTGACCGAGCTGCTCGAGACCAAGCAGTCTCCCGTCTACATCGTGCACTTCACTCAGGCCCAGGCGGTCGAGCGCGCCCAGTCGCTGATGAGCATCAACATGTGCACGCGCGAGGAGAAGGACCGGATCGCCGAGCTGATCGGCAACTTCCGCTTCACCACCAAGTTCGGGCGCAACCTCTCCCGGTACGTACGCCACGGCATCGGCGTCCATCACGCCGGCATGCTGCCCAAGTACCGCCGCCTCGTCGAGAAGCTCGCCCAGGCCGGTCTGCTGAAGGTCATCTGCGGCACGGACACCCTTGGCGTCGGCGTCAACGTACCCATCCGTACGGTGCTGTTCACCGCACTCACCAAGTACGACGGCAGCCGTGTACGCACGCTCCGCTCCCGCGAGTTCCACCAGATCGCGGGCCGAGCCGGCCGGGCCGGCTTCGACACCGCCGGCTTTGTCGTGGCCCAGGCGCCGGAGCATGTGATCGAGAACGAGAAGGCCCTCGCCAAGGCGGGCGACGATCCGAAGAAGAAGCGGAAGGTGGTCCGCAAGAAGGCCCCGGAAGGCTTCGTCGCCTGGTCCCAGAACTCCTTCGAGAAGCTCATCGCCTCCGACCCCGAGCCGCTGACCTCCCGTTTCAAGGTCACCCACGCCATGCTGCTGTCGGTGATCGCCCGTCCCGGCAACGCGTTCGACGCCATGCGCGAGCTTCTGGAGGACAACCACGAGCCGCGCAGGCAGCAGCTGCGGCACATCCGCCGGGCCATCGCGATCTACCGCTCCCTGCTCGACGGCGGCGTCGTGGAGCGCCTCGACACGCCGGACGCCCAGGGCCGGATCATCCGGCTCACCGTCGACTTCCAGCAGGACTTCGCGCTCAACCAGGCGCTCTCCACGTTCGCCCTCGCCGCCTTCGATCTGCTGGATCCCGAATCGCCGTCGTACGCCCTGGACATGGTGTCGGTCGTGGAGTCCACCCTGGACGACCCGCGCCAGATCCTCGCCGCCCAGCAGAACAAGGCCCGCGGCGAGGCGGTCGGCGCGATGAAGGCCGACGGCGTCGAGTACGAGGAGCGGATGGAACGGCTCCAGGACATCTCGTACCCGAAGCCGCTGGAAGAGCTGCTCTGGCACTCGTACAACGTCTACCGGAAGTCCCACCCGTGGGTCGGCGACCACCCGGTCTCGCCGAAGTCCGTCATCCGTGACATGTACGAACGGGCTCTGTCCTTCACAGAGTTCACGTCCTTCTACGAACTGGCCCGCACCGAGGGCATCGTGCTGCGCTATCTCGCCGGCGCGTACAAGGCGCTCGACCACACCATCCCGGACGATCTGAAGACCGAGGACCTTCAGGATCTGATCGCCTGGCTGGGCGAGATGGTCCGCCAGGTCGACTCCAGCCTTCTCGACGAGTGGGAGCAGCTGGCGAACCCCGAGGTGGAGACGGCCGAGGAGGCCCAGGAGAAGGCCGACCAGGTCAAGCCGGTCACGGCGAACGCCCGGGCGTTCCGGGTGCTGGTGCGCAACGCCATGTTCCGCCGTGTCGAGCTCGCCGCGCTCGACCACGTCGCCGAACTGGGCGAGCTGGACGCCGAGTCGGGCTGGGACGAACAGGCGTGGGGCGAGGCGATGGACAAGTACTGGGACGAGTACGACGACCTGGGCACCGGCCCGGACGCCCGCGGCCCGAAGCTGCTGTCCATCGAGGAGGATGCGCGGCACGGACTGTGGCGGGTGCGGCAGACCTTCGCCGACCCGAACGGCGATCATGACTGGGGAATCAGCGCGGAGGTCGATCTCGCGGCCTCCGACGAGGAAGGCCGCGCCGTCGTGCGTGTCACGTCCGTCGGCCAGCTGTGAGAGGACCGTGCCGATGACCAACCCCGCCGAGCGGCTCGTCGATCTGCTCGACCTGGAGCAGATCGAGGTCAACATCTTCCGCGGGCGCAGCCCCAACGAGTCGCTGCAGCGTGTCTTCGGCGGACAGGTGGCGGGCCAGGCGCTGGTCGCCGCCGGTCGCACGACCGACGGCGAACGCCCGGTGCATTCGCTGCATGCCTACTTCCTGCGGCCGGGCATCCCCGGCGTGCCGATCGTCTACCAGGTCGAACGGGTTCGGGACGGCCGCTCGTTCACCACCCGCCGGACCACCGCCATCCAGCAGGGCAAGACGATCTTCAATCTGACGGCGTCCTTCCACCGCCCGGAGCCGGGCAGCATCGAGCATCAGCTGCCGCCGCGCCTGGACTTCCCGGACCCCGAGACGCTGCCGTCGGTGACCGCGGAGATCAAGGAGCATCTGGGCGCACTCCCCGAGGCGCTGGAGCGGATGGCCCGCCGGCAGCCGTTCGACATCCGGTACGTGGACCGGCTGCGCTGGACGCAGGAGGAGATCAAGGACGCGGACCCGCGCAGTGCGGTGTGGATGCGCGCGGTCGGCCCGCTGGGCGACGATCCGCTGGTGCACACCTGCGCGCTGACCTACGCGAGCGACATGACGCTGCTGGACGCGGTGCGCATCCCGGTGGAGCCGCTGTGGGGGCCGCGGGGCTTCGACATGGCGTCGCTGGACCACGCCATGTGGTTCCACCGCCCGTTCCGCGCCGACGAGTGGTTCCTGTACGACCAGGAGTCGCCGGTCTCCACGGGTGGCCGGGGCCTGGCCCGTGGCCGTATCTACGACCGTGAGGGCCGGCTGCTGGTGTCGGTGGTGCAGGAGGGTCTGTTCCGTCCGATCGGCTGAGTGATCAGGCGTCCGGGGACCTGCCTCGTCCGCCTGCGACGACTCACCCGCGAGGTCGAGGCAGACCCCGCCGGTGCGCTGCTCGAACCGGTGCGGCTCGATCTCCAGCCGGCTGTTGAAGCAGGGGGCGGACGGCACCGTCAGCGCCTGCTCCTGCCCGGTCCCGCAGTCGCGCCGCGCGCGACGGTCACGCTGTGCCCCATGCCGTCGGGCAGGTCGCCTTCCGGGGCCCCGGCGGGCACGTCGCCGTATTCGGCACCGGCCGGCAGGGCCCGGTCCGGGGTCCCGGCGGGCGGTGCCTCACCCGGCGCCGTGTCGAAGCGGACCGACGTGCCGTCGGCGAGTTGCAGGTCGGTGAAGGTCGACACGCGTTCGTTGTGCAGATCTTCCGCGCAGACGCGGGAGGTTGGGGCGAATTCGGCCCGGTCGCCCCACTCGGCGGGCGCTCCGGCGTCGTCCCGGCTTCTGCGAGCGGTCCACAATGGCCGTCGAACGCTTTTCGACGAGGAGAACGCGATGACTCTGTACGACATCCCGCTGCGCACGCTGACGGGTGAGGACACCACCCTGGGTGCTTACCGCGGACAGGCCGTCCTGCTGGTCAATGTGGCTTCGAAGTGCGGGCTGACGCCGCAGTACGCAGGTCTCGAGCGCCTGCAGAAGGAGTACGGCGAGCGCGGCTTCACCGTGCTCGGTGTGCCGTGCAACCAGTTCGCGGGCCAGGAGCCGGGCACCGCGGACGAGATCCAGTCGTTCTGCTCGGCGACCTATGGCGTGACGTTCCCGATGCTCGAGAAGACGGACGTGAACGGCGAGGACCGCCACCCGCTGTACGCGGAGCTGACCAAGGTCGCGGACGCGGACGGCGAGGCCGGTGACGTCCAGTGGAACTTCGAGAAGTTCCTGATCGGCAAGGACGGCGAGGTCGTGGCCCGGATCCGCCCGCGCACCGAGCCGGAGGCTCCGGAGGTCCTGGCGGCGATCGAGGCGCTGCTGTCCGCCTGACGCCGTACCGAGCGGCTGTTTCGCACATCACTGTCCCGGGGGGACTTGATGGTAGGCACGAGCAAAGGAAGCGACTGGCCAGTCTTCGCCGGTTTCTGCGGCGGAGCTCTCGGAGCGCTGCCGGCGCTCTGGGCGAAGTACGAGGCGTTCACGGGCGGCGCCTGGGCGCCGCTCGGGGTCGACTTCACGGCCGACAGTCCCCTGCTCGGCGTCATGGTGGCGCTCTTCGGGACGCCGCTGCTGTTCAAGGGGGCATTTGTGGCGGTTCTGCCCTCGATGCTGATCGAGAAGCTGACGCGCCGCTGAACCGGCTCCACGCGCGCACACGAAGGCTGCGGTCCCGGGCGGGACCGCAGCCTTCGGCGTTCCCCGGCCGTCAGCGGATCGGCAGGCCCGCCAGGGTCCGTGCGATGACCAGGCGCTGGATCTCGCTGGTGCCCTCGAAGATCGTGTAGATCGCCGAGTCGCGGTGCATGCGCTCCACCGGGTACTCGCGCGTGTAGCCGTTGCCGCCCAGGATCTGGATGGCCTGGGCCGTGACCTTCTTCGCGGTCTCACTGGCGAACAGCTTGGACATCGAGCCCTCGGCCGAGGTGAACGGCTTGCCCGCGGTCGCCATCCAGGAGGCACGCCACACGAGCAGCCGTGCCGCGTCGATCTGGGTGCGCATGTCGGCGAGCTGGAAGGCGACCCCCTGGTTGTCGATGATCGGGCGGCCGAACTGCTCGCGGGTCTTGGCGTACTCGAGTGCCTCCTCGTACGCCGCGCGCGCGGTGCCCACCGCCATGGCGCCGACGGCCGGGCGGGATGCCTCGAAGGTGGCCATCGCGGCGTTCTTGACCCTCTCGCCGCCGCTCTTGGCACGCTCGCGGGCCTTCGCCAGGCGGTGGTCGAGCTTCTCCTTGCCGCCGAGCAGGCAGTGGCCGGGGACGCGGGCGTTCTCCAGGACCACTTCGGCGGTGTGCGAGGCACGGATGCCGTGCTTCTTGAACTTCTGGCCCTGCGAGAGGCCGGGGGTGTTCGGCGGGACGATGAAGGATGCGTGGCCCTTGGAGCCGAGCTCCGGGTCGACGACGGCGACCACGATGTGGACGTTGGCGATGCCGCCGTTGGTCGCCCAGGTCTTGGTGCCGTTGAGCACCCACTCGTCCTTGGCCTCGTCGTAGACCGCGCGGGTGCGCATGGCGCCGACGTCACTGCCGGCGTCCGGCTCGGAGGAGCAGAAGGCGGCGAGCTTGACATCGTTGGCGTCGCCGTACATCTGGGGGATCCAGGTGCCGATCTGCTCCTCGGTGCCGTTGGCGATGACGCCGATGGCCGCGAGGCCGGTGCCGACGATCGACAGGGCGATGCCCGCGTCGCCCCAGAAGAGCTCCTCCATCGCCATCGGGATGCCGAGCCCGGTGGGGTCGAAGAACTGCTGGGCGTAGAAGTCGAGGGAGTAGATGCCCACCTTGGCCGCTTCCTGGATGACCGGCCAGGGCGTCTCCTCACGCTCGTCCCACTCGGCGGCGGCCGGGCGCATGACGTCCTTGGCGAAGCCGTTCAGCCAGTCACGGACCTGCTTCTGGTCGTCATTGAGATCGAGCGTGAACTCGGTCATGTCCCCTCCAGCACTACGGCGCCCACCAGCGCGTTACTTGCGGTAACATCAGTGTGTTACCGGTTAGTAGCCCATGTCAACCGAGCAGAGCCCGATCACGTGTTCAGGTGCGTGGGTGTTACCTTGCGCGTCACGCATTTCGCAAGGGCGGGGAGAGACGAATCATGGAGACCTCACATCATCAGCGGTCGGCCGAGCAGCGGCGCCGGGAGCTGCTCGAGGCAGCCGACCGTGTGGTGCTCCGCGACGGACCGCACGCCTCCATGAACGCCATAGCCGCCGAGGCGGGCATCACCAAGCCGATCCTCTACCGGCACTTCGGCGACAAGGGCGGGCTGTACCGCGCACTCGCCAAGCGCCACACCGACGCCCTGCTCAGGGCCCTCCAGGGGGCGGTGGACGCGGACGTCGACCGCCGCGAGCGGGTCGCGGGCACCCTCGACACCTATCTCGCCGCGATCGAGGCGCGCCCCCAGGTCTACCGGTTCCTGATGCACCCGGCCGAGGACAACCAGCCCGCCGAGCAGGGCTTCGACGTCGGCCGGCACTCCGCACCGCTGCTGCGCCGTCTCGGCGAGGAGCTGGGCAAGGTGATCGCCGACCGGGTGGACCTCGGCCCCGACGGCGACCGGCTGGCCCGGGCGTGGGGCCATGGAGTCGTCGGGATGATGCACGCGGCCGGGGACTGGTGGCTGGCCGAACGCCCCTGCTCCCGCAGCGAGTTGGTGGAGAACCTGACCGACCTGCTGTGCGGGCGGCTGTTCGAGGTCGACGACCGCGTCGGCGGGCCCGGCTTCTAGCCAGGCCCCGTCCGGGCGCTCGCACCGGCCCCGGCGCGACGGCGGTGCCTCGAGGTGCCGCCGCCGCCACGGCTCGCTAGGACCGGGCGCTGCGCCCCTCGTGAAGCCGCTCCAGCCCGGCGGCACTCACCCATGGTGAGCGTCGCGCCGCGCGCAGGGCACGCGAGCGGCGCCAGGGTGTGAGGCGGTCGGTGTAGACCGTCCCCTCCACGTGGTCGTACTCGTGCTGCAGGCACCGCGCGAAGAACCCGGTGCCCTCCACCCGCACCGGCGCCCCGTCCCGGTCGACGCCCTCCACCACCGCGTGGTCGAAGCGCTCCGTACCGGACTCGAGACCGGGCAGCGACAGACAGCCCTCCGGACCGCGGACGCTGACCCCGTCCGCGGCGACCAGCCACGGATTGACGACATGTCCGAGGTGGCGGACGTCCTCGTCGTCGGGACAGTCCCAGACGAACACCCGCAACGGGACGCCGACCTGGTTGGCCGCGAGCCCGACGCCGTGCGCCGCGTACATCGTGGCGAACATGTCCTCGATCAGTTCGGCCAGCTCGGGGCCGAAGTCGGTGACGGGCTCGCAGGGGGTGTGCAGTTCGGGTTCGCCGAGCAGGCTCATTGCCCGCACAACACCGGAACTGCCGGGGATCGGCCGGTTTCGCATGGCGCACAGCGTACGATCCCGCCGCTTTCCCCCCACATTCCCGCCGTTCCGGCCTGACCTCCACACCATTCCCCCGGTGCCGAGGTACGGGCGGCCCACCTGACCTGGATAGGCTGGCTCCGGACCGAAGCAAGGAGGATCAAGGACGATGTCAGGCAACTCGGAAGCCTTGACGCCGCGAGCCAAGCTGGCCGTGACGGCAGGCAAGGCCGCGGCGGCGGTGTCGCGCGCCGCCGGCCGCGGCAGCGGATCGGTGATCGGCGGCCGGGTCGCGCTCAAGCTCGACCCCGACCTGCTGGGGCGGCTGGCGCAGCACCTGGACGTCGTCCTCGTGTCGGCGACCAACGGCAAGACCACCACGACCCGGCTGATCGCCGAGGCACTGCGGGCCAGTGGCCCGGTCGTGTCCAACGCGCTCGGTGCCAACATGCCCGCGGGCATCACCTCGGCGCTGGCCGGCGGCTCGGACGCCAGGTACGGCGTGATCGAGGTCGACGAGAAGTACCTCGCCGGTGTCGCCCGTGATGTGACCCCGAAGGCGATCGCGCTGCTCAACCTCTCGCGCGACCAACTGGACCGCGCCGCCGAGACCCGGATGCTGGCCGAGAAGTGGCGCGAGGGCCTGACCGGCACCAAGGCCACCGTGATCGCCAACGCCGACGACCCGCTGATCGTGTGGGCGGCGTCCTCCTCGCCGAACGTGGTGTGGGTGGCGGCCGGCCAGGAGTGGAAGGACGACGCCTGGTCCTGCCCGTCCTGCGGCGGTGTGATGCAGCGCCCCGGCGACGACTGGTTCTGCGGCGAGTGCGGCTTCCGCCGCCCCGCGCCGAGCTGGGTGCTCAGCGGCGATCACGTTCTCGACCCGCACGGCAGCGCCTGGCCGATCCATCTCCAGCTGCCCGGCCGGGCCAACAAGGCCAACGCCGCCACCTCGGCCGCGGTCGCCGCCTGCTTCGGGGTTCCGCCGCAGGTCGCGCTCGAGCGCATGTACCAGGTCCAGGCCGTGGCCGGCCGGTACGACGTCGTCACCTTCATGGGCCGTGAGCTGCGCCTGCTGCTGGCGAAGAACCCGGCCGGCTGGCTGGAGACGTTCTCCCTGATCGACCCGCCGCCGACGCCGGTCATCCTCTCCGTGAACGCCCGTGGCGCCGACGGCACGGACACCTCCTGGCTGTGGGACGTGGACTACACCCGGCTCGCCGGCCACCCGATCTTCGTCATCGGCGACCGCAGGCTGGACCTCGCGGTCCGCCTCGAGGTCGCGGGCCTGGACTTCCGGGTGTGCGACTCCGTCGACGAGGCGGTGCAGCTGGCTCCGCCCGGACGGATCGAGCTGATCGCCAACTACACCGCTTTCCAGGACGTGCGCCGCCGCGTCGGCAACTGATCCGCGGCCCCGAAAAGGACTGACAACCATGAGTGACAGCAGTCTGCGTCTGGTCTGGGTCTACCCGGATCTGCTCAGCACCTACGGCGACCAGGGCAACGCCCTGGTCGTGGAGCGCCGCGCCCGGCAGCGCGGCCTGGACGTGATGCGGATCGACGTACGCAGCGATCAGCCCGTCCCCACGTCCGGCGACATCTATCTGATCGGCGGCGGCGAGGACCGGCCGCAGCGGCTTGCGGCCGAGCGTCTGCGCCGCGACGGCGGACTCGGCCGGGCCGCGTCCAACGGCGCGATCATCTTCTCGGTCTGCGCCGGCTACCAGATCCTCGGCCACGAGTTCATCAACGACCTCGGTGAGCGCGAGCCGGGCCTCGGACTGATCGACGTGGTCTCCACGCGCGGCGAGGGTGAACGGTGCGTGGGCGACGTACTGGCGGACATCGACCCGCGGTTGGGCCTGCCCCAGCTGACCGGTTTCGAGAACCACCAGGGCATCACCCACCTCGGCCCCACCGCCCGCCCCTTCGCACAGGTCCGCCTCGGGCGGGGCAACGGCACCGGCGACGGCACCGAGGGCGCGTACAACGACACCGTCTTCGGCACCTACATGCACGGTCCCGTCATGGCCCGCAACCCGCAGATCGCCGATCTGCTGCTGAAGCTGGCGCTGGACGTGAACGCGCTGCCGCCGACCGACGACCGCTGGTACGAGGCGCTGCGCGCGGAGCGGATCGCCACCGCGACACAGCCCGCCTGACGGGCAGTTCGCTCACCTGAGCACTCGGCCGGGAGCGCGGTCCAGCACTCGGACGCCTGGTTCGGCCCCGCCACTCTGCGCCGGTAGGGTGGCGGGGATCCAACCGGACGACGTGGTCCGGAGTCGGCCCACTTTGCAAAGGTATTTCGGGCTATGCGCATTGGTGTGCTCACCTCCGGCGGCGACTGCCCCGGTCTGAACGCCGTCATCCGATCCGTCGTGCACCGTGCCGTCGTCGACCACGGCGACGAGGTCATCGGCTTCCACGACGGCTGGAAGGGCCTCCTGGAGGGCGACTACCGCAAGCTCGACCTCGACGCGGTGGGTGGCATCCTGGCCCGTGGCGGGACCATCCTCGGCTCCTCCCGGGTCCAGCCCGCGCACCTTCGCGACGGTGTGGAGCGGGCCAGGGGGCATGTGGCCGAGCTGGGTCTGGACGCGATCATTCCGATCGGCGGCGAGGGCACTCTCAAGGCCGCCAATCTGCTCTCGCGGGCCGGGCTGCCCATCGTCGGCGTCCCGAAGACCATCGACAACGACATCGCGTCGACCGACGTCACCTTCGGCTTCGACACCGCGGTCGGAGTGGCGACCGAGGCACTTGACCGGCTGAAGACCACCGCCGAGTCGCACCAGCGCGTGCTGATCGTGGAGGTCATGGGCCGGCACACCGGCTGGATCGCCCTGCACTCCGGCATGGCCGCCGGCGCGCACGCCATCGTCGTGCCGGAGCGTCCCTTCGACATCGACGAGCTGACCAAGCGGGTCGGGGCGCGCTTCGAGGCGGGCAAGCGGTTCGCGATCGTCGTCGTCGCCGAGGGCGCGAAGCCTCGCGAGGGCACGATGCAGTGGGACGAGGGCGGCAAGGACATCTACGGGCACGAGCGGTTCGCGGGCGTGGCCCGGCAGCTGTCCGTCGAGCTGGAGGAGCGTCTCGGCAAGGAGGCCCGCCCGGTGATCCTGGGTCACGTCCAGCGCGGCGGCACCCCGACCGCGTACGACCGCGTTCTCGCCACCCGCTTCGGCTGGCACGCCGTCGAGGCCGCGCACTGGGGCGAGTTCGGCATGATGACCGCACTGCGCGGCACCGACATCACGATGGTGCCGCTGGCCGAGGCCACCGAGACCCTCAAGACCGTGCCGGCGGAGCGGTACGCCGAGGCCGAGTGCGTGCTCTGATCCGGTAGCAGGACCGACGAGGCGCCCCCGGCCGCAGCTGCGGCCGGGGGCGGTTCTAGTCTGGTCCGGACAACAAGCGCGAATCGGGACTCGGGAGTACACAGATGGATCACAGCGGGCACGGCATGACGCTGGATCTGCCGCCGTTCACGCTGGGGCGGGGCCTTGCGTACTCACCGGACCCCTTCTTCCTGGTCGCCTGTCTGCTGGCGCTCGCCCTGTACGGCTGGGGGGTGCTGCGGCTGCGGCGTCGTGGCGACGCCTGGCCGGTCGGCCGCACCGTCTTCTTCGCCGTCGGCGTGCTGAGCGTGGCGTTCGTGATGTGCACCAAGCTGAACGACTACGGCATGGTCATGTTCAGCGTGCACATGGTGCAGCACATGGTGATCAGCATGGTGTCGCCGATCATGCTGCTGCTCGGCGCCCCGATCACGCTGGCGCTGCGCGCGCTGCCGGTCGCGGCTCGGGGCAGCAAGGGGCCGCGCGAGGTGCTGCTGATGCTGCTGCACAGCCGCTACATGCGGATCGTCACCCACCCGGCCTTCACGATCCCGCTCTTCATCGCCAGCCTCTACGCCCTGTACTTCACTCCGCTGTTCGACTTCCTGATGGGGTCCAAGCCGGGGCACGTCGCGATGATGGTGCACTTCCTCGCCGTCGGACTGGTGTTCTTCTGGCCGATCATGGGCGTCGACCCCGGTCCGCACCGGCCCGGCTATGTGATGCGGATGCTGGAGCTCTTCGCAGGTATGCCGTTCCATGCGTTCTTCGGCATCGCCCTGATGATGGCGACCCAGCCGATGATCAAGGCGTACGAGAATCCGCCGGCCTCGCTCGGTATCGACGCGCTCGCCGACCAGACCGCGGCGGGCGGGATCGCGTGGGCCTTCAGCGAGATCCCGTCCGTGCTGGTGCTGATTGCGCTGGTCTTCCAGTGGTATCGCTCCGACCAGCGGCAGGCCAGGCGCCTGGACCGGGCCGCGGACCGGGACGGGGACAAGGAGCTCGAGGCGTACAACGCGTATCTCGCCTCGCTGCAGGCGCGGGGGCGGTGACGGCGCAGCCCGGGCACGCGACCCGAGCGGCCGCCCTGCTCCGCACCTACGTTCATCCTCTCGAAGTGTGTCGCGAGAGCGCACGGCTTCCCACCGCAATGGCGAGCGCGAGAACGATCAGCAGCGCGGCGACCGCGAACGTGATCCGCATACCGGTGGCAACGGCCTCGGGAGCCGCCGTTGTGACATCGGTCGTCGCCGAAGCGAGCGCGAACACAGCGCCCATGACAAATGCACCGGTGATGAGCCCCAGATCGCGCGACAGGTTGAGCATGCCGGAGATGACGCCCCGTCGATCCGGGCGGACATCTGTCATGACGGCGGTGTTGTCGGCCGTCTGGAACACCGCATGGCCGACGGTCATGACGGCGATGGGGCCGATGTAGCCGAAGACGCCGAGCGTCGCCGACGTCATGGACAGGAAAAGGGCGGTGAGCGCCCACCGGACCGACGGGCCCGCTCCGCACTTCTGGCGGCTGCCACCTCATGTCCTGCAGGGATCGGCTTCAACATGAACTCCGCTCTCTGGTGACGACCGAAGTCCGGTCGTCCGGGGACGGCGGGCGGGACGGCCGGACATGTCCGCCAGGTGGTGGGCGCCGGGCCCGAGGCCGAGGGGACGGCCGGAGGAGTGTGACCGGTTTCCGGGATGGGGGTGTGCCGGGAAGTGGTCACGACGGACGCGAGGGCCCGTCGTACGGCATCGCCCTCGCCACAGCATTCGTGCGACCGGCCCGCTGGTGCCCGGGCCGGTTCCGGCCCGGGCACCAGCGGGGCACCGTGTCGGGCACGGTCACGGAGCCGGGCGCACGCCCGTGAAGACCGTGGTGGCGGAGAGCAGGAAGGCGTCGGGCCGCCGCAGGATGCCCTCCGGCGCCCCGGGATCGAGCAGCACGTCGAGGGTCTTGCGGTCCTCCACGTCGAGGGACTCGCTCATCGCCTCCCGCAGCAGGGTCAGATGGGCGTGCAGGTAGGCGCGGCCTGTCTCGCCCAGCGGTGCCGGCAGGTCGAGGAGGGAAGTGAACCTCCCGACGGCGGTGAGCCCGGCGCGGCCGAGCATCGCGGGCCAGTCCTCGACCACGGAGGTACTGCCGGGCAGTTCGGCCCGCATGATCTCGAACCAGTGCTCCTGAGCGGCGTCGAGCCGGGCCTGGAGGCCCGGCCTGCCGATGCCGATGTCGCGTGGGAGGAAGCGCATCGGCAGGCCGCCCTCCGCCACGGCGAGCAGCCCGCCGGGCCTCAGCACACCGGCGAGCCCGTTCAGCACCCGCTGCTGATCTCCGAGGTGGTGCACCGCCCTGCTGCTCCAGACCAGATCCGCCGCGCCGAGGCCGCCTTCCCCGTGCCCGTCACCGCCGTCCAGAGCCTCGGACAGCTCCGCGTGCCGGACGGCCACCCTGCCGCCGACGCCGAGCCGCTCGGCGCGAGCCAGGGCACGGGCCAACAGCCCGGGCGTGCCGTCCACGGCGACCGCCTCGGCGTCCGCGAAGACCTCGGCGAACACGCAGGTCATCACGCCCGGCCCGCTGCCGATGTCGAGAATGCGCCTGACCTCCGTCTCCGGGCCGAGCAGCTCCCTCAGGCGGACCGCAGTCCGGCGGAGGAGCGGGAGCTGCAGTTCGCCGCTGTCCTCCAGCTGGGCGGCCATGACCTCCCAGTCGATGTCGGTGTGGTTGTGCCCGTGTCCGTGCCCGGAATCGCTGTGTGCGCTCATGCCGCGGAGCGTGCACCCCGCAGGACGGACGCGGCAACTCTTGTTGCCGATTCCGGGACAGCGAGGTGGAATGCCCGCATGGACACATCGCCGCCCTACCGAACGGTCCTCGACGAGGTCGCCCCCCGGCTCAGACGGCTGCGTGCCAAGCACGGCCTCACCCTGGCCGCGCTCTCCGAGGCGACCGGCATCTCCAAGAGCACCCTGTCCCGGCTGGAGTCCGGGCAGCGCCGCCCCAGTCTGGAACTGCTGCTCCCTCTCGCGGGTGCGTACCGCGTGCCCCTGGACGACCTGGTCGGCGCCCCCGAGGTGGGGGATCCCCGGGTCCGGCTGACACCCCGCACCCTGCCGAACGGCGGCACGTTCGTACCCCTGACCCGGAGTCCGGGCCCTCTTCAGGCATACAAGATGATCATCCCCGACCGGGGTAACGAGCCGGAACTCCGTACGCACGAGGGCTACGAGTGGCTGTATGTGCTGGACGGCCGGCTGCGGCTCGTCCTCGCCGAGCACGACCTGGTGCTCGGCCCCGGCGAGGCCGCCGAGTTCGACACCCGGCTGCCCCACTGGTTCAGCAGCGCGGACGGGCGGCCCGTGGAGGTCCTCAGCCTCTTCGGGAGGCAGGGGGAACGCATGCACGTCCGCGCGAAGCCCCGCGTATGACGGCGGACAGCCAGGAGCCGTTCACGCACAGCAGTCCTGGACACACGACCCTGAACACGGACGTCACAGGTCCCATGACCCGGGCAGTAGCGCGGCACCCTCCTTCCGGGCGACGATTGTCCTCAACGGCCTCGGCCGTCGGCGGCCGTCCGAGGAGGGCATGCATGTCCGGATCCACGAAGGCGATGGGAATGCTGACCGTCGGGGCCCTGGTGGTCGTGACGGCCTACACGGCAGCGCTCGGCAGCAATGGCTGGCTCTGGTTCGGCTGGGTGGTGCTCGGCCTGGTGACGATCGGGGTGATCGCCTCGCGCAACACCTGATCCGGCATCTGTCGCGCGACACCTGATCCGCCGCCCACAGGGCGGCGGACACTCAGAACCGGAAGACGGCGCCCGTGGCGACGGAGAGTTCGCAGGCATTGGAGTAGGTCTTGTGCCAGGCGGTCGGGCGACCGCGCCACGAGCCGGTGGCGCTGACGGTGACGGGGTCGTACTCCTTGGTGCACGGGTGCGGATCGCCAGGCAGCGTGTCCAGGTCGCCGCGGGCAACGGCCAGTTCCGCGCAGGCGGCCACCGGCTCGGGATGGGCCCCACCAGGCAGCGGGCTGCAGTGCAGCAGCACGCCGCGGATCCAGGTGTTCTCGTCACCCGACACGGTCAGGAACAGTCCGCGGGGAGCTGTCGGCAGCTCGGTGGGGTCCGGTGCAGGGGCCGCCGCGGCGGGGACGGCCGCGATGGCGGCAACGAGGACAGCTGCGGCGAGAGCGGCGGTGCGGTGCATCCGGTGCTCCTGGGGTGGGAGCCGACTCATGTCGGACAAGGGCATACGACGAAGCCCAGAGCACCTCCTGACGCTTCGCAGAGCAAGGCGCCGCGCCGCCGGCTGACGCGTTCGGGTGCACCGAACGGCCCGTACGGCTGTGCACATGCCGGTGGCCCGCTGCCCGGTCCGAGGCCCGTCGGTCCCTCCGGCGCCGCTTGGGCCACCGTGGCCGATGCCGTCGCGGACGCCGGTGACGACATCATCCGTACGTGGGTCGACCGCATACGGTTTGACCTGGTGCGTCCCGGGAAATCGGCCAGATACCGAGACGACATTTCGGGATGGTATGGACGGTCATGTCCCGTATCCGCAGGAGGGCGCCATGTCCGAGCAGGAGAGCAGTCGTCTGCATGCCGAGCACGATCGGGACAAGGCGGAACAGCTGCTGCAGCGCGCGAGCCGCTCGACCGACCCCGACGAGGCGGAGCGGCTCCGCTACCGGGCGGAGCAGCTGAGGATCAAGAGCGAGGCCACCCTGCGGGGCGAGCCCGGGGACGAGCCTGGCGACATCCGCGAGGCACCGAACGCCCACTGAACGCAGCCGCACCTCGCTCGCGAGGTGCCGAAAGCTGGTGCTTCATACCCCGGTCCTGCCGCTCGCGGAATCCGGAGCCCTCGACCTCGCCCTCGGTGCGGGCGAGGTCATCGGGCTGCGAGGACCACCCAGACCTGCCCCGGGGCGAAGGCGAGCGGCTGTCCGGTGGCCGTGGTGAAGGAGGTGCCGCTCGCGGGGGTGGGCCTGCTCCAGCGGGCGTCGTGACTCCGGCCGTCGCGCAGTACGAGCGCGCTTCCTGCGCCCACGCTCTCCGTGTACGGCGAGACGCTGCCCCCTCGGTCACTGAACCGGGAGGGATGGATGTCGACGTACTGGACGACCACCGTAGGAGCGCCCAACCGTCCGCCGTCCGTCGTCCGTGCGGCGATCCCGTCCATACCCACCAGCCACCGCTGCTCGGTACCCGACCAGGTGAAGGTGAACCGCGCCGCCGGGAAGCGCACGGTGTGCTCGCTCACGGGCGTGCCGCCCGCAGGTGCCGCACCGAACCGGAAGCCGATGTCACCTGCCGTCGTGGCCTGCGGCGCCGCGGCCAGGGCGCGTTCCGGAACCAGATAGAGGTTGTGCGGTGCCAGGCGGGTCCGATCGCGGACGTAGGCCTGCGGAGCGTCACCCTGCGCGAGGGCGACGAGCGGAGCGGCATGGATCAGCGGGCGCAGCGCGGACTGCGAGCCGGAGTACGCCAGTGCCGGACGGCCGAACTGCCCCAGCAGTTCGATGTCCGATTCGCGGGCGCTGCGCACCGGCCCGACTTTCTCCGGCAGTCGTGAGGAGTAGATCGCGAGGAGACGGCTCTGGCCTGCCTCGACCTGCTCGACATAGACGATGTCGGCCTCGGCGAGCCCGGTGTGCGGCCGTGCGGGCAGCACGTTGTCGATCTTGACGGCGAGCACCGGCGCGGCGCGGGCGGGGAGTCCGGTGAAGTGCGACAGCCCCTGCTGCCCGGCAGCGGAGGCCGGCGGCGCGGGGGTGGGCTCGGGGCTCGGCTCCCGCCCATATCCGGAGCAGCCGAAAAGCACGGCGGCCGTCATCGCGGACACCACAGCGGTGACGATCCGGCCGGTCGGCCTCGACCTGCGCTTCGCATCCATCTTTGTGCACCCATCGGTCCGGGTCCCGAGCTCAGTGGACCACGGCAGTCAGAGCCGGAACAGTGCTGAGGCACCGATGCGATGCGCTGCCCGGACTCGTATACGGCTGCGCGAGGGACGCAACCGTGAGGCGTGATCCGCCGCCTGGTAGTGCAATGGCTGTGTGGCGCCGGGCGAAGTGGCCGTAGCAGCCACGTCGGTGGCGGAGGACGGGAGGAACCATGGGCAGTGGCTTCGGCATGCACAGCGTCCCGGCGCGGCGCTGGGCAGCGCGTCTGGCGATCACCGCGCTCGCCGCCGGGCTGCTCTTGCTGCCGGCCGCCGCCGGGGTCAAGAGCATCGGACTGGTCCTCGTCGGGCTTGCCGGCCTGGTCGTCACGGTGGCCGCGGCCTGGTGGGCCGTCAGCCGAAGAGGCTTGGTGAGGGGGCTCTCCGTGCTCCTTGCCGCGGCAGCGCAAGCGGCGGTGATCGCGGTCGTCGCCGTGGCCGGCCTGCTGTGGGCCGTGTTCGCCGTGCTCGCGTTGTGGGCGGTGGCGGCCGGCGCCGGCTGGGCAGCGCTCGGCGCGGAGACCGGGCACACGGCGCCGAGCGAGTACGTCACCCCCCGGCCTCGGCGGCCGTTCTTCATCATGAATCCGCGTTCCGGCGGCGGAAAGGTGGGGCGTTTCGCCCTGGAGGAGAAGGCGAAGGCTCTCGGCGCGGAGATCGTGCTGCTCGATCCCGCGGCTCCCCAGGATGTCGCCGCGCTCGCGCGCCGTGCCCTCGCCGACGGCGCGGATCTTCTGGGTGTGGCCGGCGGTGACGGCACGCAGGCTCTCGTCGCGGGTGTCGCGGCGGAGCACGACGTGCCGTTCCTGGTGATCCCGGCGGGAACCCGGAATCACTTCGCACTCGATCTCGGCCTCGACCGCAACGACCCGGCGACGAGTCTGGAGGCGCTGTCCGACGGGGTGGAACTCCGCGTCGACCTCGGTCGTATCGGCGATCGCGACTTCGTCAACAACGTGTCGTTCGGGGCCTACGCCACCGTGGTGCAGAGCCCGGCGTACCGCGACGACAAGATCCAGACCATCCTGCGCCTGCTGCCCGACGTGCTGACCCGCCAGGTCGGGCCCCGGCTGACCCTGCGCTGCGGCGACGTGGTGGTCGACTCCCCGCAGGCGGTGATGGTGAGCAACAATACGTACCGGGTGGGAGACCCGGCCGGGCTGGGGCGGCGGGAACGGCTGGACGCCGGGGTGCTCGGCGTGCTGAGTGTCAAGGTCGACAGTGCGGTGCAGGCGGCCGCGCTGCTCGCCGGCGAACGCTCTCCCGGCCTGACTCTTCTGACCGCCGGCGAAGTCGTCGTCGATGCGGACGCCGCTGAGGTCCAGGCCGGAGTCGACGGGGAGGCACTCACCTTCCCGGCCCCGGTTCGCTGCGTGATCAGACCCCGGGCCCTGCGGGTACGTGTCCCCCGGCACCGACCCGGTGTGCCCCGGTTGCGGCCGCACCTGGACTGGCGGCGACTGCGTGAGCTGGCGTTCACGCGCGGATCCGGGCACCCGTAGCGGACCTTGCTCGTCCGCTACGGGCCGGGACCGTCAGGCAGCGACCGTCGCGGCGGTGAGCCGGCCGGACTCCACGGCCTGCCGGAAGGCGTCGTAGTCACGTTCGTTCTGGTCCGCGTACGCCTCGGCGAACTGGGCCAGGGCGCGGTCGAACGAGTCACTGGTGCCGAGATAGGCGGCGATGGCGATCGGGTCCCCGGAGCGGGCATGGGCACGGGCGAGCGAGGCGCCGCACAAGCCGCCGAACACCCGAAGCATCCCCGCGGTCATGGTGTCGGGCTGGACGATGCCCTTCCAGTCGTGCAGCTGTCTGATGTAGAAGTCGCGCCGGCTGCCGTCCGCTCCGACGGCGCGCTCCCAGCCGAGGAAGATGTCGCCCGCGGTCTGCATCAGCCGCTGCCCTGCGACGACACGCTCCCCTTCCTGGTCGAATCCAGCGCGCTCGGTGTACGGGGCGAGCACCGACTCCCCCGCCTCCTTGGCCTGGAGAATCAGCGGATCGTCGTCGTCCCTGCCGACCAGCAGGATGATCCAGCACCGGGTGCCCACGCTTCCCACCCCGACCACTTTGCGCGCCATGTCGACGATGTGGAAGCGATCCAGAAGGTGACGGCGTTCCGAGGACAGGGTGCGCCGGTAGCCTCCGAGGAGGCCGCGCAGCCATGCTTCGAGATCGTCGTTCTCCACTCCGGGGAGCAGGTCCCGGAGGGGCGTGATCAAAGGTGGGTCAGGAGCGAACCGGCACACGCCGTCCACCACGTGGGTGAGTTTGTCGAACGCCTGGACGCTGTCCCGGGTACGGGCTTTGGCCATGGCACGCGAGGCCCGCCGGCGCATCTCCTCGTCCGGCAGCAGCGCTTCGAGCTGCTCGGCGTCGTCCGCGGCGTACCAGACGTCGAGCGTGTGCATGCCGGCGAAGCGGTGCATCCGCTCCCGGTAGTGCTCGACCGCCTCCTTGACCGCGGCGGAGCGCTGCCCCTCGTCGAAGCCGTTGGCGCGACCGGCGATGACAAGACTCGCGGAGAGTCGCTTCACATCCCATTCGAACGGGCCGGGATGTGTCTCGTCGAAGTCGTTGATGTCGAAGACCAGGCGCCGTTCGGGAGATGCGAGCATCCGGAAATTGAGCAGGTGGGCGTCGCCGCAGAGCTGCGTCGTCATGCTGGTGTGAGACGCCGGACCGAGGTCGGCGGCCATGATCGCGGCGGCGCCCCGGTAGAACCGGAACGGCGACTCCAGCATCCGGCCGTAGCGGATGGGCACCAGTTCCCCCACCCGCGTGGCGGACTGTCCCTCGAGGATGTCGACGGGATCCGGCCGCTCACCGGAAGGGACGAACCGGGCGTGCTGCGATCGTCGCAGCACGGAGCGTGCCGCTCTGCCCTGAGCTGCCCGCTCAGCCACCGTGAAGTGGCTGCGGGCGGAGGATGTAGCAGTCATGGTGGCCTCCCCGTCACCTTGGCCCGGAGACAGGCTCCTCCATGATCGCGCGCTCCACCGTCGACCGCACGACGGCGGAGCGCGCCGCACCGCGCACCGGATACCTCCGACGAGGAGCCTCGGCGGTCATCCAGGGGTGACGCGGCCGCGCCACGAGCCGGATTCGCCGCCGCGCTGCTCGATGTACTCCTTGAAGCGCCGCATATCGCCCTTGACCCGCCGGTCGATCATGCCCGTCACGGCAGCGGCCTTCTCCGCCGCCCCGCTGGGCTCGACGTCCATCACGAGCTCCACGCGGGTGTGGGTGTCATCCAGGCGGCGGAAGTGGACCATCCCCATCTGCTTGGTGTCGCCGCCGACGGTGCGCCAGGCGATCCGCTCGTCCGGGAGCTGGTCGACTATCTCGGTGTCGAACTCCCTGCGCACGCCACCGATCTTGGTGATCCAGTGATTGTGGAGGTCATCGAGCTGCCTGACCTCTTGGACGCCCTCCATGAACTCAGGGAATTCCTCGAACTGCGTCCACTGGTTGTAAGCGGTGTGGATGGGAACCTCCACCTCGACCGATTCCTTGACCGTGCTCATTGTTATGACTCCTTTCAATAACCCGCCCACGGTCCGCGGACCTGCCGTGCGGACCGGACACGATTCCGCGAGTACCCGAATCGGCCCGGTCGAGACCCCGAACCCACCGGGAATGCGCGGATTCCCCCACCTCGCAGACGGTCCGGGCTTCGCACGGCCGAACAACCACCGCGCGAAACCCGGTTCGTTCCGAAGAATGACCAGCCGTCACTTGTGCTTACGGGTGCTCTCCTTGACCGCGTCCGCCGCGTCGCGCACGGATTCCTGGGCTTCCGCGGCCGCCTGGCGGGTCTTGCCCTCAACGCGGTCGGCGGTCCCCTTCAGACGCAGCTCGTCGTCGCCCGTCGCCTGTCCGGCCTTCTCCTTGGCCTTGCCCACTGTCTCCTGGGCCTTGCCCCGAATCTTCTTTCCCTGGTCAGCCACGCGAATCAGCTCCTGAGGAGTGACGCTGTTTTCGGGTACATCATGCGGCTACCTCGACAGGGGACCGGCAAACGTCTTTTCACGTGTTCCTCCTGATTGCGGAGGTGGCGTGCCACTGGAAATGCGCCACTGGTGCGGCGGCGCCACTCCACACGGTTTTCCTACAGTTGTTCGAGTAATGCGAATTTGCGGCACTTCCCCCGCGGGCGCACGGTGAACGGTGAACAGGGTGGTCAGGCACGATCACCCCCGATCCGGAGAGGAAGTCGATCCTGATGAGCAAGAGCAAAGCCAAGGCGAAGCAGCTGAAGGGGAAGATGAAGGAGACCATGGGCAAGACCGCGGGCGACAGGTCCATGCAGGCCGAGGGCAAGGGCGAGCAGTTGGAGGGCAAGACCCAGGAGATGGCCGAGAAGGCCGCCGACCAGGTCCGCAAGGGCACCAAGCACTGAGCCCGGAGCCATTGGCAGGCTGTCCGGCCTACCGATAGCCGCAGGTGGTCGCGGAGCATCTCGAGCGCCGCGACCACCGCCGTCCGCCGGCCCGTGTCCCGGGCCACCGCCGTCGGCAGGCCGCGTCCCGGGCCCTCGCCCACGGCCGCCCGAGGCTGCCGATCCGGCGGACGTCCACCGCAGCCCGAGGCTGCCCGTCCGGCGGGCGTCCGGCGTGCCAGGACCAGCGGACGGACGGGTCCGATCGGCGGCGCCGACGCCTTGATCTCGGACCGTCCGGAACGAGGAGCCACTGACCACGACCGGGCGACGGGACCGTCAGGACGGGCGACTCCTCCACGCGCGTGCCGCTCCTCGGCGAGCACAAGGCTCCGAGCCTGCGGGAGATGACGGCGCGCGGGCCATGGCTCCTCGCCCAACTGCGGTGCGTACGAAGCCTCTCGTCTCCGATCTGCGGGTCGTCGCGGACGTTCCGGGCCGCGCATGATCCCGCGTCGCCGGCAAGGCGGCAAGGCGGCAAGGCGGCAAATGAGACAGCGCGAGTCCGATCGGAGGCGGTTACAGACCACAACGTGTGCATTTACACTGGCCCCCTCCGAAACACCTTGTGACCAGGCAGAACGCAAACCCCGGAACCGATCCGGGCAGTTGGGAGCCGACCTGTGTTCTATTACGTGCTCAAGTACGTCCTTCTTGGGCCGCTGCTGCGGGTGCTGTTCCGCCCCAGGATCGAAGGACTCGAGCACATCCCGGCCGAGGGCGCGGCGATCGTCGCAGGCAACCATCTGTCCTTCTCGGACCACTTCGTGATGCCGGCCATCATCAAGCGGCGCATCACCTTTCTCGCCAAGGCCGAGTACTTCACCGGGCCCGGCATCAAGGGGCGGTTGACCGCGGCGTTCTTCCGCAGTGCCGGTCAGATCCCGGTGGACCGTTCCGGCAAGGAGGCCGGCCAGGCGGCCATCCGTGAGGGACTCGGGGTGCTGAGCAAGGGCGAGCTGCTGGGCATCTACCCGGAAGGCACCCGTTCGCACGACGGGCGCCTCTACAAGGGCAAGGTCGGGGTCGCGGTGATGGCGCTCAGGGCCGGGGTCCCCGTGGTGCCGTGCGCAATGGTGGGGACCTTCGAGATCCAGCCGCCGGGACAGGTGGTGCCGAAGATCAAGCGGGTCACGGTCCGCTTCGGTGAGCCGCTGGACTTCTCACGCTACGCGGGCATGGAGAACGAGAAGGCGGCGATCCGCGCCGTGACGGACGAGATCATGTACGCCATTCTCGGGCTGTCCGGCCAGGAGTACGTGGACCGGTATGCCGCCGAGGCCAAGGCCGAGCTGCAGGAACAGCAGCAGAAGCAGCGGAAGTTCCCGCGTCGCAGCAGCTGAGGGCTCGGGAGGGGAACACGCCGCAGGACGAAGGAGGGGCGGCCGTGACCGGCCGCCCCTCCCCCCTCACCGCTGTGGCGCTTACGGCTTGGGCGTGGCGTGCGGGGTGCACGTCACATCGCGGCCGTCCACCTTGCCGCTGAGCAGGTAGGCGTCCACGCGCTCGTTGATGCACGGGTTGACCAGGCCGGTCACACCGTGCGAGCCGGCGCCCTTCTCGGTGATCAGACGGGAGCCCTTGAGCCTCTTGTGCAGCTCGACCGCGCCGTCGTAAGGCGTCGCCGCGTCACGTTCGGCCTGCACGATGAGCACCGGCGGCAGGCCCTTGCCGGTCCGCACCTGCACCGGGGTCTGCTGCTTGGCGGACCAGGTGGCGCACGGCAGGTTCATCCACGCGTTGGCCCACGTCATGAACGGGTGGTCCTTGTGCAGACGGGTGTTGTCCCGGTCCCACCTCTTCCAGCTGGTGGGCCACTTCGCGTCGGCACATTCGACGGCGGTGTAGACCGCGTTGCCGTTCTCCGAGGCGATGTTGCCCGCGGTGTCGGACAGGTCGGGCGCGGCGGCGTCGACGAGTGCCTGGGTGTCACCGGCGACGTACTTGCTCCAGGCCTGGGCGACAGGCACCCAGGCGGAGTCGTAGTACGGGGCGCTCTGGAAGAAGCCGATGAGCTCGGCCGGGCCGACGACCCCGCCGAGCGGGCTCCGCTTCGCGGCGGCCCGCAGCTTCAGCCACTGCGCTTCGACCTTCTGCGGGGTGTCGCCGATGTGGAAGGTGGCGTCGTTCTTGGCGACCCATGCCTTCCAGTCGTCCCAGCGCATCTGGAACGCGACGTCCTGGTCCAGGTTGGCCTGGTACCAGATCTTCTCGCGCGACGGATTGACCACGCTGTCGACGATCATCCGGCGGACGTGGCCCGGGAAGAGGGTCGCGTAGACGGCGCCGATGTAGGTGCCGTAGGAGACGCCCAGGAAGTTGAGCTTCTTCTCACCGAGCGCGGCCCGGATGACGTCCAGGTCGCGGACGGTGTTCGGCGTGGTCATGTGCGGCAGCATCCAGCCGCTGCGCTCGGCGCACCCGTTGGCGTACTCGGCAGCGAGCTTGCGCTGCGCGCGCTTGTCCGCCTCGCTGTCGGGCACCGGGTCGGGCTTCGGCGCCTTCACGAACTCCTGCGGGTCCACACAGGAGATGGGAGTGGAGTGACCGACGCCGCGGGGGTCGAAGCCCACGAAGTCGTACGCCTTCGAGGTCTTGGCCCACAGGGGGTTCTTGCTGGTCACCCGGACCGGGAAGCGCATACCCGAGCCGCCCGGGCCGCCGGGGTTGTAGATCAGCGCGCCCTGGCGCTCTTCCTTGGTGCCGGTGTTGCCGATACGGTCGACGGCGATCTTGATCTGCTTGCCGTACGGCCGTGCGTAGTCGAGCGGAACGCTCACCCAGCCGCACTGGATGGGCTTCGCGAACCCCCAGTCCTCCGGGCAGTCCGCCCAGGCGATGCCCTTCTTGGCGGCCCGCTCGGCGGCTGTCTTCACGCCGCGCGCCTCGGACCAACCACGGCTGGAACCTTCGGCGTTCGCTGCCGGAGCGGCGATCGCGCCGGCTATGAGGGTGCCCGCGACCAGAGTGCCGGCCGAGCCGAGCACTGCTGTGCGTCTCACGTAGAACCTCCCCCTGCTGTTGTGGAGTTGTCCGGGAGATCCTTTCGTGGGCAGGGCAGCGGGGAGAAGTCCGTACTGGTGTTCTTTGCCGAACCAATAACCGGTGTGTCACGTCCCGCTCAGCGGTGCAGCTGAGCCAGTGCCTCGTCCAGGACGCCGCGCAGGGCCCGCGCGTCGTCGGCGACGGCGGTGACCAGAACGGCCTGGCCGGCCAAGGGGGTCAGCACGGCGGTCGGGCCCAGCGACCGGGCGTCGACCGGGCTGTCGTCGTACTCCGGGTCCACGACGAGGAGTTGGCCGACGGCCCGGTGCCCGGCGAGCACGGCCGGTCCGGCCCAGCCTCCGGGTGCGCCCGGCCCGCAGGAGAGCTCGGTGTCGAGCAGCGGGCGTTGGGCCCGGTGCACGGTGAGGCGGGTGGTGAGGGTGCCCGGTCGCTCACCGTACCGGCCGAGGATCTGCTCCTCGCGCAGCACCAGCCGTGCCGTGGCGGCGAGTTCGACGCTGGTACGCATCCGCAGCTCGCTGCCCTGCGCCGCAATGAGCTGTTCCGGCAGCCACCGCAGCACGGCGTCCTCTCCCACCGTCAGCGTCACGTCGTAGTGCGCCGTCGCCCCGGTGCGGCCGGGCAGGGCGATCGTCGCGGCGGCCGAGTCCACGGTGAGCTGAGCGCCGTCCGACGCCTCTGCCTCGATCGCGAGCCGGTCGCCGCCGAGCGGCGCACTCATGGCACCCACGACGGTGACCCGGTGGCCCGGGCCGGTCGCGCGGGTGCGGCGCAGGGCGAGTGGTCCGTCACCGGCGAGGACGGGCAGCCCGCCCGGGGTGGCCACGATGCGGGCGGTGGCCTGGACGCTCATGCGGTCCAGGCGGCGAGCTGGGCCCGCACCCAGTCGGCGACCGGTCCGACGCCTTCGCCGCCGGACAGCGAGGTGAAGGCGACGGGCAGGCCGCCGCGCTGTTCCTCGGCGTCGCGGGCCATACGGTCGAGGTCGGAGCCGACATAGGGCGCGAGATCGGTCTTGTTGATCACCAGCAGGTCGGAGGTGGTGACGCCGGGGCCGCCCTTGCGCGGGATGTCGTCACCGCCCGCGACGTCGATGACGAAGATCTGGGCGTCGACCAGCCCCTTGGAGAAGGTGGCGGTGAGGTTGTCGCCGCCGGACTCGACAAGGATCAGATCGAGCGGGCCGACGCTGTCCTCGAGCTCCTCGACGGCCTCGAGGTTGGCGGAGATGTCGTCGCGGATGGCGGTGTGCGGGCAGGCGCCGGTCTCGACGGCCTGGATGCGCTCCGGCGGCAGTACGGCATTACGGAGCAGGAACTCGGCATCCTCGCGGGTGTAGATGTCGTTGGTGACGACCGCGATGGACAGCTTGTCGCGCAGACTCCTGCACAGCGCCGCGACGGTGGCGGTCTTGCCGGAACCGACGGGTCCGCCGAGACCGATACGCAGGGCGCGCCGGCCTCCGTCGGGGCGTACGGCATCGGCGCCGACCGCCCTGGGGGCTTCGTGAAGGCCGTGGTCGAGGTGCATGGTGCGACTCCTTGGTGCCCAGGGGTGCGGGCTACGAGGCGAAGAGGCGTACGGGCCAGGTCGCGTGCTGCTCAGCCATGATGTCGAGCAGCGGCGCGGACGCGGCGGGCAGTGCGTCGATGCCCTCGAGGGCGGCGGACGCTGCGAGGGCGGCGACGCGGTCCATCTCGGGGGCGAGGCGGGCGAGGACGGCGGTGGCCTCGAACGGGTCCAGGCTCAGCAGCCGTACGGCGGCGGTGGCCGGACCGCTGACGGTCTCGTACGCGACGCAGTGCGCGGCGTCCGGCGGAGCGAGGCCGGCCGTGCGCGCCGCGGTGCCGAGCACGATCGGCTGGTGCGTACCGCGGGGGAATGCGACGGCGAGCGCGTCGAGGTCGGCGCCCGGCCAGGCGGCCCGTGCCGCACGCATCATCTGCCGTCCGAGCTTGCGCGCGACGGCCCGAAGGACGGGCGAGGGTGTGCGGGCGTCGGCAGCGGCGTCGAGCGCGGTGAAGTCGTGCCCGAGCGCGGCCGCGGCCGCGAGGCCGGCTGCGGTGAGTCCCGTGGTGTGCAGGCGTCCCCGGCAGAAGGCCTCCAGGTCGCGGGCGTCCTGGATCCGCCCGTCCTTGACGGCGGCCTCGGCCCCACCGGAGTGCGCGTGCCCTCCGGCAGGGAACCGTCCGTCGGCGAGGACGAGCAGGGCGGCACGGCTCATGACCGGCCGCCGGGCGTCGGCCACTGCCACTGCCACTGCCACTGCCACTGCCCACGATCGCGGGACGCCGTCCGCGCGGCCGCCTGCGCCCCATCCACCACCCGCAGCCGGGACGACGGTCCCGGAAGAGGAGACCCCGCGGCCCCGGCGGACGCGCAACCGACCGCGAGCGCATCCGGACCTGTGCCGGCCGCCGCCCGGGGCTCGCGCCCGGCGGCGCATGCGTATTGCCGCGCGTGCGGCATCCGTCGCAGCGTCATCAGAACAGGAAGTAACGCTGTGCCATGGGCAGTTCCGCGGCCGGTGCGGGCTCGACCGGCTCACCGTCGATCGTGACGGTGAACGTGTCGGCGTCCACCTCGACACGTGGCATCGCGTCGTTCTCGCGCATGTCCGCCTTGGTGACCCGCCGCGTGCTGGTGATCGGTACGAACTTCTTGGCCAGACCCAGGCGTTCGGGCAGATCGTCCTCGATCGCCGCCTCGGCCACGAAGTTGAACGAGCTCCGTGCCGCCGCGGTCCCCAGCGCGCCGAACATCGGCCGCGGCAGGACCGGTTGGGGCGTCGGGATCGAGGCGTTGGCGTCACCCATCTGTGCGTACGCGATCTGGCCGCCCTTGATGACGAGCTGCGGCTTGACGCCGAAGAAGGCGGGATCCCACACCACAAGGTCGGCCAGTTTGCCGGTCTCCACCGAGCCGATCTCCCGGTCGAGTCCTTGGGCGACCGCCGGGTTGATCGTGTATTTGGCGACATAGCGACGTGCCCGGCGGTTGTCGGCCCGCCCGTCGCCCGGCAGGGCGCCCCGGCGCTTCTTCATCACGTGCGCGGTCTGCCAGGTACGTGTGATCACCTCGCCGATGCGACCCATGGCCTGGGAGTCGGAGGAGATGATCGAGATCGCGCCGAGGTCGTGGAGGACGTCCTCGGCCGCGATCGTGGACGGCCGGATCCGGGATTCGGCGAAGGCGAGGTCCTCGGGCACGGCCGGGTTGAGATGATGACAGACCATCAGCATGTCGAGGTGTTCCTCGATGGTGTTGACGGTGTGCGGCCGGGTGGGGTTGGTGGAGCTGGGCAGGACGTACGGCTCACTGACGACGGTGATGATGTCCGGCGCGTGTCCGCCGCCCGCTCCCTCGGTATGGTACGCGTGGATCGTGCGGCCCGCGATCGCGGCGAGCGTGTCCCCGACGAAACCCGCCTCGTTCAACGTGTCCGTGTGGATCGCGAGTTGGGCGCCGGTCTCGTCGCAGACGCTCAGGCAGGCGTCGATGACGGCCGGGGTCGAGCCCCAGTCCTCGTGGATCTTGAATCCGAGCGCCCCGCCCCGCAGCTGGGAGTACATCGCCTCACGGGACATGGTGTTGCCCTTGCCCAGCAGGCCGATGTTGACCGGGAACGTCTCCAGCGCCTCGAACATCCGGGCAAGGTGCCACGGCCCCGGCGTGATGGTGGTGGCCTTGGTGCCCTCCGCCGGGCCGGTGCCGCCGCCGACCAGCGTGGTGACACCGGTCGCGAGTGCCTGGTCGACGATGGTCGGCGAGATGAAGTGAACATGGGCGTCGATGGCGCCCGCGGTGACGATCTTCCCGTTGCCCGCTATGACCTCGGTCTCGGGACCGATGACGAGGTCGGGATGGACACCGTCCATCGTGTCGGGGTTGCCGGCCTTGCCGAGGCCGGTGATCCGCCCGTCGCGGATCCCGATGTCGGCCTTGACGATGCCCCAGTGGTCGATGACGACGGCGCCGGTGATCACGGTGTCCGGCGCGCCTTCGGCCCGGGTCGTACGGGACTGGCCCATCGACTCGCGGATCACCTTGCCGCCGCCGAACACCGCCTCGTCGCCCGCGCGTCCGGGCCCGCCCGAGCGGTCGTCCTCGATCTCGACGAGCAGATCCGTGTCGGCGAGCCTGATCCGGTCGCCGGTGGTCGGCCCGAACAGGTCCGCGTACACGGCACGGCTGAGCTCAGCCATCGAGGGCACCTCCGCTCTCGCCGCGCAGGCCCGGGACGACCCGGCGGCCCGCGAGGGGTACGAGTTCGACCTCGACGGGGATGCCGGGCTCGAAGCGCACGGCGGTACCGGCGGCGATGTTCAGCCGCTTGCCGCGGGCCGCGGCGCGGTCGAAGTCGAGTCCGGGATTGGCCTCGGCGAAGTGGTAGTGGGAGCCGACCTGGACGGGACGGTCGGCGGCGTTGACGACGGTGAGGGCTGTGGCCTCGCGGCCCTCGTTCAGGCGCACCACGGCGTCGGCGAAGAGGATCTCTCCGGGAATCATCGGCGGCGCCCCCTCACACGATCGGATCATGCACGGTGACGAGCTTGGTGCCGTCAGGGAAAGTGGCCTCGACCTGGACGTCGTGGATCATCTCGGGGATGCCCTCCATGACGTCGGCGCGGGTGAGCACTGTACGACCGGAGGCCATCAGCTCGGCGACGCTGCGGCCGTCCCGTGCACCCTCGAGGATGTGCGAGGTGATCAGGGCGACAGCTTCGGGGTGGTTCAGTTTCACCCCGCGCGCCCTGCGCTTCCCGGCCACATCGGCGGCCACATGGATGAGAAGTCGTTCCTGCTCGTGCGGGGAGAGTTGCACGCGTCCACCTCACTGTCGTCCGGCCGTCAACCTTCTGGGCGCGGCAGGGTCCCTGGGGGCATCTCACGACCAGGGAGTGAACGTTAGGACGCAAGTTTTTCCGGCGCGTTAACTGAACTCGGGATCGTGCATGGACATCAGGGCCCGCAGCCCGTCCTCGATGGCCTCGACGCGCACATCACCGAACAGCGCCTGCTGTGCGATGAACCCCTGAGCGGTGGCGATGAGGGTGCGGGCCACATGGTCGGCAGGCACATCCGCGTCCATCAGCCCCGCCGCGCGGTAGGCGTCGACGAGCGTGGCCCAGGCCAGGCGCAGACCGGCGTATCCATCGGCCAGCGTGGCGGCCAGATGTTCGTTGCGCAGGGTCTCGGACCACACCTGCAGCAGCAGCCGCGCGAAGGCCTGCCCGTCCCCGCCGGGCACCTTCTCGATCAGCATGTGGCGCAGCACCCGGCCGAGCAGCACATCGGGCGTGGGCGGCGGGTCCAGCCGGGCCGCGTCGTCGAAGGCGGCGCGGATCTCACCGAACGCCTCCCCCGCGATGGCCTCGATCAGCTCCTCCTTGCTGCGGAAGTAGCGGTAGACCGCACCGGCGGAAAGGCCCGCCTCCCGAAGGATGTCCTGCATCGACGTGGCGTGGAATCCGTTCCTGGCGAAGCAGCGGGCCGCGCCGTCGAGGATCTGCCGGCGGCGGGCGTCGAGGTGTTCCTGGGATACGCGGGCCATACCGCCGAATCTAAAACGAACATTCCTTCTTGACAACCCGCCACCCCGGGGAGACAGTGGGCCCACCTACAAAAACGAACGATCATTCTTTTTAGTCGGGAGAGATCATGTCCGCTACGCCCACCCGCCGCATGGTCGCGGTGATGGTCCTGGTTCCGGTCGTGGTGGCTCTGGCCCTGTGGGCCTTCGCCTGGCCCTCGGCCCGTATCGCACCCCGCGACGTACCCGTCGGCGTCGCCGGGCCGGCCGCCGCGGCCACCGAACTCGAGCACCGCTTCGAGCAGCGGGAGGGAGCCTTCGACGTCCACCGCTACGACGACGGGGCCGCAGCCCGGGCGGCGATCGAGGACCGGGTCGTATACGGCGCCGTCGTCGTGACCCCGGAGGGACCGCAGCTCCTGACCGCCTCGGCGGGCTCACCGGCCGTGGCCCAGCTCCTGCACGAAGCGGTTGCAGGCGGGGCCCCGGCAGGCGCGGCGGTTCCGGTCACCGATGTGGTGCCGACCCCGTCCGGCGACCCGCGCGGGGGCGGCCTCGCGGCGAGCGTTCTGCCGATCGCCCTGGCGGGCGTCGCCGCCGGAGCCGCCGTTACCGTGCTGCGGCTGCGGGGTACGCGGGCCGTGACGGTCCTGGCCGGATCGGCGGTCCTGGTCGGCGTCACCGCGGTCACCCTCACCCACAGCTGGCTCGGGGTGCTCACCGGCGACTGGTGGACCGAAGCGGGTGCCCTGTCGCTGACGGCGTTCGCCATCTCGGCGACCGTGGCCGGGTTCGGCGCGCTGCTCGACACACGGGGCGTCGCTCTGGGGGCGCTGCTGATGGTCCTCATCGGCAACCCGTTCGCGGGTGCCGCCACCGCGCCCGAGCTGCTGCCGGAACCGGCCGGCGCGATCGGCCAGTGGCTGCCGCCGGGCGCCGGCGCGAGCGTGCTGCGCTCGGTCGCGTACTTCGACGGGAGCGGCGCCGGAGCCGGACTTCTGACTCTGTCGCTCTGGGCGGCGCTCGGGCTCACGGCGGTCCTGCTCGGCACAGCGCGCGCGACCCGGCCGGCGGTCACGACAGAGGCACGTCACGGAAGTGCGCCCGCACCGGTCGCCTGACCGGCCCGGGTCGTCACGGACCGGCCGCGCGTCCCCGCTGTAGCGGACGGGGACGCGCGGCCTTGTGCTGCGTGGAGCGCCCCGGCCCGTACGGAGCGCCGGTCAGCCGCGCTGTTCGGGGCGGCGGTGTTCCGCCGCGAGTCCGAACCGCCCGCGTTCGCCGGAAGCGGACGTCATCGGGCCGAGCGAGGAGACCGAGCTGATGACCTGCTCCTCGGCCGCATCCTGTTCCTGCTCGAGTCGTGCCAGGTCAGCGGCGGAGACCAGCGCCACGAGCGGCTTGCCGTGCCGGGTCACGACCACGCGTTCCCCGCCGTAGACGACACGGTTGATCAGATCCGCGAGCTCTGCGCGGGCTTGCGTCACCGGAATCTCGTAGGCCATGCTCCCCATCATAACGGCCTGTACGTCCTGTACATTTTTTACAGAAGTACAGGTTCCGGAGACGAGGAAAGGTACGACGCCCATGCACCGACCCGCCGCCCGCTACGCCCTGCCGCAGTTCACCGAGCGCACATCCACGGGCACGCGCACACTCGACCCGTACTCCAAGCTGCTCGACGAGCGGATCATCTTTCTCGGCACCGCGATCGACGACACTGCGGCCAACGATGTGGTCGCCCAGTTCCTGCACCTCGAGTACGCAGACCCGGACCGGGACATCTCCCTGTACATCAACTCCCCCGGCGGCTCGCACAGCGCCATGTCCGCGATCTACGACACGATGCAGGTCGTCACCTGCGACGTGGAGACCTACTGTCTCGGCCAGGCCGCCTCCACCGCCGCCGTGCTGCTTGCCGCCGGTGCACCGGGCAAGCGGATGGCCCTGCCCGGTGCGCGGATCGTGGTCCAGCAGCCCGCCACCGATGAGCCGTTGCACGGCATGCCGTCCGATCTGGAGATCCACGCGGCGGAATTGCTGCGGCTGCGGGACCAACTCGCCGGGATGCTGGTGCGGCACACCGGCCTGCCGGCCGAGAAGATCGCCGCCGACCTGGAGCGGGACATCATCCTCGACGCCGCCCAGGCCAAGCAGTACGGCCTGGTCGACCATGTGATCGACAGCCGCAAGACGTCCGTCTCCGGGGCGAGGTGAGCACTCCGTGCTCCCGCCCGAGCTGCCGCCGCTGCCCGCGCTGACCCGGGCCGAGGCCGACTTCATCGACAGCTATCTGGCCGTGGTCGATCTGCTGGGGCGGATCAACCCGGCCCGCGCCGGACACACCTACGGGGCACTGCGCGCGGCTCAGGCCCTGGTCAGCAGCGCCGCCGCACTCAAGGAGGCCCTGACACTCATGCACATGCGCGGCGAGAGCGAGGTGCACGCCGCAACCCTCGCCGAGGCGCTGCGGGTTCTCGACGGCGAACGGAGGGCGAACCGGGTGACGATGCCACCGAGGACTGCGAGCTGACGGCCATTCCGACCCTGTCAACCGCCATCGGGGTAGCGGCCCTTCTCCCCCGTTCGGTGGAGTCCCCGGAAGTTGTTGCGCGCTGGACGAGTTGCGCAACGCGATGACCGATGTGGCGCCGTGGACCGTTTCACCGCTGGTACGGCGAGGGCCGACGTCAGGCGACCGAGGGGGAAACGGTACTGAATACCCGAACAGATCAGTCGTGATTAGCTTCACAAAAGCCGTTTCAACTCGGAAAACGGACACAGGTGGGTCAGGATCCGTGGGACGACAAGCCCCCGCCACCTCGACGGGGCGGTCCGGGCGGACGCCGAGTCCTGCCGCCGCACCGGATATTGGTCGACAGAAGTGCATCGGCAGGAGTGGAGGACCCAGCAGTACGGGGTGACCGAGTACGCAGGTCGTCCCTTGGGGTGAAGCCGCTGACAGCGGCCGGGCGTCTTCGCAGGTCCGAACCCGACAGGTCATCCTTCACAGGCGGCTGACGAAGGGTTGCGCATGACTGCGCAGATGGATCTGGCGCTCCTCGTGTCACGAGCGCGTGCCGTATCGGTACTTACTCTCGCCGCTCTCGGCGGCACTCTGATCGCACCCGGCGGGGTCACCCCTGCCCATGCCGTCACGACCCATGCCACCAAGGCACTCCAAGTGGCCGCGTCGAAGAAGGGCTCGCCGTACCGCTACGGCGCCGCAGGGCCGAACCGGTTCGACTGCTCCGGGCTGACGCTCTACTCGTACAAGAGGGCGGGCAAGCGCCTGCCACGCACCGCCCAGCAGCAGTTCAACCGGACCCATCGCATCTCGGCGCGCAACAGACAACGCGGTGACCTGGTCTTCTTCCACTACGGAGGCTTCGTCTTCCACGTGGGGATCTACGCCGGGAAGGGCCGGATGTGGCACTCGCCCAAAACGGGCTCGGTGGTGCGGCTGGAAAGGATCTGGACGACGCAGGTCTGGTACGGCCGGGTGCGCTGACTGTCAGGTGCGCTGACGGTACGCCAGGCCCGTACCGCGGCGTCCGCGCGCCGCCCATGACGCCCCTGTGCCCTCGAGGCCCAGCAGGACCGCTTTCGGGGTGCCGTGGCCGTGGCCGGTCGCGCCCAGGGAGCCGTAGAGCTCCGCGCGTATCGCGGTGGTG